>CBFGRG010000143.1:0-7664 GCA_965651105.1 uncultured bacterium
AGGAGAGAACTGCTCCACTCCTGACCATACCCACCCCCTGACCCCCCTCCCGCTGGGAGAGTGGAACCGTCCCCGCGCGAAGCGCGAACGGTTCGGCAACCATCGTTCGATGGCCGGTGTCAGCACGTTCGGGTAGCCCCGGGTCTTATGCCCGGGGAATTGCCATGGCGCCAGGGTTGATTACTGGCTCCATCGGTGATGTGGCCGCGTCTGAAGTGGCACCAGCGATCGGTAGTGGACTGTATCTTGGCTGCGCTTCGCACGGGGAGGGGAGTCAGTGGGGAGGACTCCTCGACTTCAGTCCTGCGGCACTCGCTCGGAGTGACGTGGAAGTGCACTTTGTCGAGTCTGAAAGGCTTACGCCGACGCGCCGGTGTAGTGCCGTAGCGCGAACCGCCAGAACCACCGCGCCGCCGCGAAGCACAGCGCCGCCAGCGCCAAAGTTCCCAGCGCTGTGCCCGCCTCCAGCCGGCCTGTCAGGCTCTCCGCCGGGATCGTCACCGCGAACGCCACCGGCACGAAGAACGTCAGCGTCGTCCGCAGCCAGCCGGGGTAGATCGTGATCGGCCACGACCCCGCGTTCCCGAACATCGTCTGGAAGATCACCAGCACGTTGTCCAGCCGCACGAACCAGAACGCCAGCGTCGACAGGATCAGCATGAAGCTGTAGATGATCACCGTGCCGGCGAGCAGCATCACCAGGAACACTCCGACCGTGCCCGGCGTCAGGCCCGCGTCCAGCCGCGTCATACCGAACGCGATCACCCCCAGCCCGAACAGCATGTCCGTCGTGCTCTGCGGCGCCACCGTCTGCACGCTTGCGAAAAGCTGCGAGTCCACCGGCTTCGTCAATACAAAATCGAACGTCCCCAGCCGGATGCCCTCCATCAGCGCCTGCATCGACGGCCGGATCACCAGCCCCAGCAGCCCGCCGACGAAGAGGTGGATGCCCACCAGCACGATCAGGTCGCTGTGCGTCCAGCCCCGCAGGTCCTCCGTCTGCCCGAAGATCACCTGCAACCCGAGCAGCTGTGTGCCCAGCGTGATCAGCACGTTCAACAGCGCCACGAAGAAATCCGCCCGGTACTGCATGATGTTCAGCAGCCCGAGCCGGAAAAAGGTCCGCGCCACGGTCAGCGCATGCGCGCCCGGCAGCGAGAGCGGTCGCCGCATCGCTACGCTCCCACCGCGCTGTACCGGCTCACCGCCCGGTTCCAGGTCAGAGACAGCACCGCGACCGCGATCCCGATCCACGCCAGCTGCGCGCCGTAGCCGATCAGGATGTCCGTCCCGCTGCGGTGCCCGAGCGCGACCTCGACCGGGAAGGCGATGCTCCACGGGAACGGCGACAGCATCGCCACTGTCTGGATCCACCCCGGCATCACATCCAGCGGCGCGAACTGCCCGGCGAGGAAGAGGAAAAACACGTCGAAGAGGTTGTTGATCGCCGAGACCTTCGTCAGCCAGAACGCCGCCAGCGCCAGCGTCCACTCCAGCACGAACCGCAGCACCATCGCCAGCGCCAGCGCGGGAATGAAGGCGAGCACGTGCAGCGGCGTCGTGCCGCCGAAATCGGCGTCGAAGACGATCCCGAGGATGATCGCCGCCGGGATGATGCCGACCAGCCCGAGCAGCTTGAAGCTCAGGTTCTCGCTGATGTCGTTGTGGATCGGGTGGATCGGCCGCAGCAGCAGGGGAGAGAACGCGCCGGTGCGGATGCGCCACTCGAACTCCCACATGTGCCAGATGAACGTCATGTTGCTGACGATCAGCACCATGATGAAGTAGGCGGTGTACTGGTCCGCCGTGAAGCCGCCGGCCGAGCCGTCCGGACCGGCCACCGTGCGCCAGACCACCAGCGACACCAGCGGCTGCATGATCGACGAGAAGATCCAGATCGCCGTCGCGCCGCGGTAGGCGATGTTGAGCGAGATGTCGATCGCGAACTGGCTGCGGTAGTAGTCGCGCAGCATTCGCAGCGAGCCGTGGCGGTTTGGTGTCGATGCGCGCATCCTACGAGGCTCCGACGAACCGGTTGCCGCGCAGGATCGGCACCGAGCGGCTGAGACCGACCTCCGCCGCGACCTCGACATCGTCCGCATAGCCATTGTCGATCAGCTCGAGGCCGCTGGCACATGCCCGAAGCTGGGCTCCGATCTCCGCCGCGACGCCGTCGTACGCGAGCCGGGCGACAGCTGCCTCGGGCGAGAAGTCGGTCCATCCCCGCCGGTAGAGTGACGACAGCAGACATCCCGCGCCCCAAAGATCCTCGACGGCCGGACGTATCGCGCCATCCGGCCAGTGCTCTCCGGCGGCGACGATCGCTACGGATGTCGCGCTCGCGTCGCGGTGCCCGGATATCCAGGCTGCGACCGCGCCCGCGTTGCGAAGCGACGCCCCGAGCACAGTCGGGACTGACGAGCCAAGGTGCCAGGCGATCGTTGATCCGTTCGGCGATGGCAGCACGAGTCGTCGCGTTGGTGGCGCTGTCCGGATCGATCGTGGTGACAGGCTGATATCGTTGCGTCTGGCCTGGGCGCGGCTCACCGCCAGCACGGCATTGTGCCTCGTGGCGTAGTCGGCCGCGGATGCATCCTTCCATCGATACGGGAGCACCTCCGTCCCTTCGTCCAGCGCGACACTCAACGTGGTCGTGAAGGACAGGACATCCACGACCACCGCGATATCAGCTTCCCGCGAGATGGCAGTCGCGCCCGCCAGACCCCAATCGAACCGGACGCGCCAGTCTCGCTGCCGATGGGCATTGTCGCAGGACCACGCTGCCATTCAGCACCTCCTTCAGATGGCCGCCACCGGCGTCGCGGATTCGCTCGCGAAGACCCGCTCGATCACCTCCTCGAACGGCGGCTCCTCGATCGTCAGGTCTGCCACCGGCAGCTCGGCGAGGATGCGGCTGGCGACCCGGGCCGTCTCCGCCTTCGGCACCGAAAGCGTCAGCCCGCCCTCCGACCGCGCGGTGATCTCCGCGTCATCCGGCAGAAGCGCGTCGAGCCGGTCGCCGGGCACCCCCGTGCCCTCCTCGAGCTCGATCACGATCGTCTTTTGCGGCGCGAACTCCCGCGCCAGGCCCGCCAGGTCGCCGTCGTAGAGCAGCGTGCCATGGTGGATCACGATCACCCGCTTGCACAGCGCCTCGACATCGGCCATGTAGTGGCTGGTCAGCATCACCGACGCGCCGGTGCGGGCGTTGTACTCGGCCACGAACGAGCGGATCTTCCGCTGCATCGCCACGTCGAGCCCGATCGTCGGCTCGTCGAGGTAGAGGATCTTCGGGTAGTGCAGCAGCGACCCCGCGATCTCGCACTTCATCCGCTCGCCCAGCGAGAGATTGCGAACCGGCTTGTTGATGAGATCCTCCAGCTCCAGCCACTCCACCAGCTCCGCCAGGCGCGAGCGGTAGTCGGCGTCGTCGATCTGGAAGATCGCCTTGTTGAGCTGGTAGGAGTCGATCACCGGGATATCCCACTGGAGCTGGTTGCGCTGCCCCATGATCAGCGCCATCTGGCGCAGGTAGGCGCGGTCGCGGTGCCACGGCGTGAAGCCGAGCACGTCGACCGTGCCGGAGGTCGGGTGCAGCAGCCCGGAGAGCATCTTCAGCGTCGTCGTCTTGCCGGCGCCGTTCGGTCCGAGGAATCCGACGATCTCGCCCGGCGCGATGTCGAAGCTGATGTCGCGCACCGCCTCGACCTCGCGCGTTTTGCGCCGCACGAGCGACTCCAGCGCGGCCTTCAGGCCGGCCTCGCGCTCGGGCACGACGTAGGTCTTGCGCAGGTCGCGAACGGTGATGGCGGGCGGAAGAGGGGAGGGGGCGATGCTGCTCAAGGGGCGCGTCCGGAAGCGACGGATCGAATGCCAACCGCATCACGATAGCAGATCGCGCGAACCCGCAGCGGGGACACATTGCGGGCATTCTGGCGCCAATGTGCCGTAGCGTAAGTCTTGTGCCGGCTTGCGCGGGGCGACGCAACGCTGTCGCTGCGAAGAGTTCGGAAATCAACGACCGAGATCCGGTATGATGCTCTCTCTTTGGCCTGAATCTATCCCTTGACCGATCCCGCGGTGAGTCCTTCGACCATGAATCGCTGGGCCGTCATGTAGATGATCGTCACCGGAATCGCCGTCATCACGCTGGCGGCGAACATCTGGCCGAATGGGAAGATGTCGCCGACCACCATGTTGCCCAACCCGACCGGCAGGGTCCGCGACGACTCCGGCGCCACCAGCACGAACGCGAGCAGGAACTCGTTCCAGGCGGCCGTGACGGCGAACAGCGCCACCGCCAGCAGGGCTGGTAGCGTCAGCGGCAGGACGATCCTGATGAAGCACTGGAAGTGATTGGCGCCATCGATCAGCGCGGCCTCTTCGAGGTCTTTCGGGATCGATCGGTAGTACCCCATCAGCAGCCAGCAGGCGAACGGCAGGCCGAATGTTGGATACGCGATCATGAGCGCGCCCAACGTGTTGATCAGTTTGAGGTTGGTGAAGATCTGGTAAAGCGGGATGAACAACATCACGGTTGGCATCAGGTAGGCGAACAGGATCACCGTCTGGATCATGCCCGCGCCACGCCAGCGCAGTCGCACCAGCGCGTAGGCGCCCAGCGCCGCGACGCTGACGGAGATGACGGTGCTCACCGCCGCGACCTGCACCGTATTCCAGAACCAGCGCAGGAAATCGGTGTCGATCAGCATGTAGCGGTAATTTTCCGTCGTCCAGGGCGACGGCCAGAAGGGAGACCCCATTGTCCGAACCTGATCCGTGCCCTTGAACGAGGTTATGATGACCCAGTAGAAGGGGAAGAGCAGAAAAAGCAGCAGCAGCGCCAGCCACCCGATCGAGACAACACCGGCGATTCTCGACGTCAACCTGCGCCAGGATGGCTCGCGGCTGTCGTCGTCACCCACGTAGGCATGATGCGCTGCGTCCCCGGCGGTCTGCAGGACCCAGCCAACCGGCCAGGCGATCAGGCCCAGCGCGCGCACCAGCAGCCACGCGGCTTTGGCGAACGGCCACGCAATCACGTTGCCGATCTCGGTCATCAGGCCCGTGCGCTTCACGCCGGAGTCGGCTTCGCTGTCCACTCGCATGTACCGGCCCAGCACAATGATGAGTACCAGGAGTCCCGGCACGAGCGCCATCGCGACCGACACGCCCATGCTGTAGCGGAATGATCCGAGCGCATACTCGTAGGCGAGGATCGAGAACATCCGCGTCTGCCCGCCCGGCCCGCCGCCGGTCATCAGGAAGACGAGCCCGAACGCGTTGAGCGTCCAGATCAGCGACAGCAGACAGGCGACGATGATGACGTAGCGGAGTCCGGGCAGCGTGATATCGCGGAACTTCTGCATGGTACCGGCGCCATCGACCGAGGCGGCGTCGTACAGCTCGGTGTCGATTGCCTTGAGCCCCGCCAGCAGCAGGATAGTGAAGAAGGGGATGCCCTTCCAGACGTTTACCGTGATGACCGCCGGCAGGGCGAGATCGAAGTTACCCAGCCAGGAAATGCCGGTATCGATAATGCCGAGCTGGATCAGGAGTACGTTGAGACCGCCGAAGATTGGATCGTAGAGACCGCGCCAGGTGAGCGCCGCTACCACCTC
Source organism: uncultured bacterium (assembly GCA_965651105.1). Lineage (GTDB taxonomy): Bacteria > Chloroflexota > Chloroflexia > Thermomicrobiales > UBA6265 > JACCVC01. Next base: position 5,622 of record CBFGRG010000143.1, read on the forward strand.
GGGGATGATCCACGGCAGCAGGACCAGACCGGTGAGGATGCTCCTGAGCCGCAGCCCCTCCCGGTTGAGGATGAGCGCCGCCGACAGACCGATCCAGAACTTGAAGACGACCGAGATCACGGCGAACTGCACCGTGATCCAGACCGACTCCCGGAACTGGCGGTCGCTCCACAGTCGCTCGTAATTGTCGAAACCGACGAACCCGCGATTCGTGATGCCCGTTACATTATAGAAGCTGAGCCTGAGCGCATCGAAGAGTGGATATCCGATCAGTCCGAAGAGCAGGATGACGGTTGGTGCGACAAAGAGAAACCCGACCGGCCAGTCGCGCCCCAGGATCCGACGGGACCGCCGCCAGAAGGTGGTCGATCGTGTGTCTCTGACAGATCTTGCGTCCGTGGTTTGGCGGGCAGTTTCGACGGCCATGGTTTGTCTCCACGAGGCGGAAGGAGAGGGGATGGCGATGTGCGCCGGAGGAGCAGGTGGTTTCGCCGATCATGCCCAACGATGCCGGTACCACCCGGGGCCTGGTAAGCCCCGGATGATGCCGATCTGTGGCCGGCTATTCGCCGGGCAGGCCGTAATCCTGCCAGGTCATCACCCAGCGGTTGTGGTAATCCTGAACTACCTCATCCACTGAGCGCCCCTGCAGCACTTCGGCGACCATGTCGACCTGGTCGAAGCTGCCGGCAACCGCATCGACCGCCACCGAGTGTGGTCCGGGCCACCGGAGCCCGGTGAATTCGTTGTTGTCCCAGACCGAGCCCTCGGCGCGCATGGAGTTTTCCGAGCTGGTGATAACCTCGTTCGACCAGCCGCTGCGATACGCCGGCACGGCGTAGGCCAGCGATATCTCCCAAATGCGTTGCTGGACCGGCTCGGTCAGCAGGTGGCGCACAATATCGTGGACGGCTTCCTGATTCTGTGTCCCTTCGATGACATGAAGCAGCACGCCACCGAGTTGATCGACCGGGTGATCGTCCGAACGACGGAGAGGATTCGGCATGTACGTGATCTCGTCGGCGAACGGAACCTCGTCGAGTACCGCCTTGGCATACATGGTGCCGGCGTTCTGCGTCATCGCCAGAATCCCGGCGAGGAAAGCCTCGTTGTTGCCGGTATCGGTCCATGCGTTCCAGCCCGTCGGCAGCATGGGCGCCCACTCTTCGTCAGCGTAGGTCGCCCTCAGCCAATCGAGGGCTTCCCGGGATTCGGGAGAATCGAACGTGACGAACTCGCCACTTTCGTCCTGCAACGTGCTGCCGAAGTGGAAGAGCACCTGTTGAATCAGCGCGCGGGCGTCGGTCGAGCGGTTGACTGTGATACCCCAGCCGAAAATATCGTTCTCCGGATCGGAAACCTCGAGCGCGGCGTCGCGGCGGTCGTCGAGTCCGGTCAGGGTGTCGGGATCGATTCCCACGTCGGAGAACAGGTCCTGTCGGGCCCACCAGCCGTCAATCCGCGTAAACCAGGGCACGCCCCACCAGGCATCGAGGAAGTTGGCGGCGTTGCGCATGGCAGGCGTCGTTTCGCCGTACGCTTCCTCCGCCTCGGCCACGAGCTCCGAGACATCCTGGAAAATGCCAAGGTCCTGGAAGAGTCGCACCTGGATGTTGTCGAAGTAGAGATCCGGTGCATTCCCGGCCTGCACACCCGCTACGAGGCGCTGGGCGACCTCGCCCGCGGTCTGTCCGCCGACCTCGCTGACCTCGACATCCCAGCCGTTCAGCTCGCAATAGGCTTCGATCTCGGCGCGCACGAAGTCATTGTGGTCAGGATGGAAGTCATGCTTCTGGAGAACGTGAATGGTGCCGTCGACGGTGGCCGACGACGGCTCGCGGGGAATCTCGTCCTGGGCGAAGGCCGGGTTCCCGCCCATCCGCCATGCGCCGAGGGCAAGACCGGCGGCCGCTCCGCTGCGCAGGACCGACCGTCGTGAATACGAACGAGGGAAGCGATGATCCTGGTACATCCTGACCTCCTGGTGTTTGTGGACCGCACAGGTCGCGCGGTGGTCCCCAATGAGCGCCGGTGGGGTCACGA
>CBFGRG010000144.1:0-7613 GCA_965651105.1 uncultured bacterium
CGACCAGCGCCAGCATGTTGACGCCAAAGGTCTGCTGCAGGGCGGTGTGCTTGAAGAGGTTGTTGAGCACCTTCCGCGGCTGCGCATCGCGCTTGAGCTCGACCACCATCCTCATGCCCGAGCGGTCCGACTCATCGCGCAGATTGGAGATCCCGTCGAGCTTGCCGTCACGCACCAGTTCAGCGATGCGCTCGAGCAAGGTGGCCTTGTTGACCTGGTAGGGCAGCTCGGTGACGACGATCTGGCTCCGGTTGCCGCGCTCCATCTCCTCGATGAACGCCTTGGCGCGAATCACGACGCGGCCGCGGCCCGTCGCGTAGGCGGCCTGGATACCCTCTCGCCCGAGAATCGTGCCGCCGGTCGGGAAGTCCGGCCCCGGTACGATCGCGATCAGATCCTCGACCGTCGCTTCGGGATTGTCGATGAGATGCGTGACGGCGTCGGCGATCTCGTTCAGGTTGTGCGGCGGCACATTGGTCGCCATGCCCACGGCGATGCCGGCACTGCCGTTGATGAGCAGGTTCGGGATCCGCGACGGCAGCACGGTCGGTTGCATCATCGTCGCGTCATAGTTCGGGTACTCGTCGACGGTGTTCTTGTTGATGTCGGCCAGCATCTCCTCGGCGATGCGCGTCATCTTCGCCTCGGTGTAGCGCATGGCTGCGGCGCTGTCGCCGTCGACCGAGCCGAAGTTGCCCTGGCCGTCGACCAGCGGGTAGCGCAGGGAGAAATCCTGCGCCATGCGGACGAGGGTGTCGTAGGCGGCCGTGTCGCTGTGGGGATGGAAGTTCTTGATGACCTCACCGACGATACCCGCGCTCTTGCGGTAGCGCGTGTTGGGACGCATACCCATCTGGTGCATGGCGTAGAGCACGCGTCGGTGTACTGGCTTGAGACCATCGCGCGCATCGGGGAGGGCCCGCTGCACGATCACGCTCATCGCGTAATCGAGGTAGGACTGGCGCATCTCCGATTCAATTGTGGCAGTACGTACGTTTCCAATATCCACGCGCATTGGCTCCTGATTTGGACGATATCTGGGAATGCGCAATGTGTCGCGCAATGATCAATTATAGCGGAAAACCGGGCAAACTGCCCGGTTCCCGCCGAAGAAACACTACACTGTCGCGCCAGTCGGTTATTCGAGTTTTGTGCCGCAGTTCGTGCAGAATTTTGCGCCCGGCGCGTTGGCCGTGCTGCACTCGGGACACGTTTTCGCCGCCAGGTTGGTGCCGCATTCGGGACAGAACTTCGCCCCGGCCGGGATGGTGGCATTGCAGCTTGGGCACTGCTTCGTCGCGGCCTGTTGCGCCGGTTGCTGCTGCTGTTGGCCCTGCTGACCCTGCTGGTAGGCGCCACCGATGGCGCCAGCCATCGCCTGGCCTATCCCCAGACCCGCGCCGAGCCCAACGCCGGTGGAGGTGGCATCGCCGCCGCCGCCCTCGTTTCGGGCCGCATCGCCGATCGCCTGGGCGGTCTTGTACTGCGTGTAGGCGCCCATGTCGCCGATCGCGCCCATGCCCGAGCGTTCGTCGATCCGCTGCTGGACCTCCTCCGGCGGCGTGATCGCGCTGATCTGGAAGGTGATCAGGTCGAGGCCGAGACGGCTGAAGTCGTCCGCCAGCGCGGCGCGTGTGCCATCGGCGATCTCGCGGGTCATGCGCTGGATATCGAGGATCGATGTCTGCACATCACCGAGGATGTCGTTGAACTCGTTCAGGATGACGCTGCGCAGAAAATCCTCGATCGCCGACGTCTGGTACGATCCGCGCGTGCCGACAATCTCATTCACGAACACCTGCGGATCGGCCACCTTCATGCTGTAGGTGCCGAATGCGCGAAGGCGCACCATGCCGAGCTCGGTGTCGCGGTAGACGAGTGGCTGCTGGGATCCCCATTTCATGTCGAGGAATTCGCGCATCGCGACGAAATAGACCTCGGCACGGAAGGGGCTGTCCCCGCCGAAGGGGAGTCCGAGCAACCCGGTGAGCAGCGGGATGTTGTTCGTTGAGATCGTGTGGCGCCCGGGTCCGAAGACGTCAAGCGCCTTGCCATCCCGGAAGAAGACCGCGCGCTGGCTCTCGCGCACGACCAACTGGGAACCCAGCCGGAACTCGCCGGATCCCGATTCCGGAACGCGGTGGACAATCTCGCCGCCTCGCTCATCGGGATATTCGATCAGGTCAAGGATTGCCATACGCCCTCCTCTCGGGTGCGAGTGATCAAGGGTGGTGGAGGAGCGATCTGCACCCCTCCACCGGTGGCGCTACGAGTCCGAGTTGCCGTCTTCGAGCGCGCCAGCGGTCTCCGAGCCACCGGCCTGTGCCTTGAGCGCCTCGAGCTCCTTTTCGATATCGACGTCGTAGTCGAGCTCGCGGAACTGCGCGTCGATCGAGGTGTCCTCCATCTCGATCGTCGCCGCTGCGCGGGCCTCGTTGCTGCGAATCTTGCGCTCCATCCGATCCAGCTCCGACGACGCGTCGAGCGGCGAGAGCGAGGTCACGCGGTCGGCCACGTGCTGCTGCGCCTTCGCGCGGCGCTGACGCGCAATGAGGCTGTCGCGCTGGCTCAGGGTCGACTGGTACTTGCTTTCAAGCAGCTGAAGCTGCTGCTTGAGCTTGTTGACGGTTGTCAGCTGCACATCGTGCTGGTTCTGGTAAACCGCGAGGTTCTCTTCCGCGTCGTGCTTGCGTCGCAGTGCCTCGCGAGCGAGATCGTCCTTGCCGGCGCTGACGGCGCGTCGCGCCTTCTCGCCCCACTCGGTCGCGAGCTCTTGCGATTCGTTGACGTCGGCTTCGAGCTCCTTCTCCTGCGCGATCATCGCGGCGACCTGGGCGCGAGCGGTGGTGATGTTCGTCTGCATGTCGCGGAGGATCTGGTCGATCATCTTTTCGGGGTCTTCGGCCTGGTCGATCAGGTCATTGACGTTTGCGCGGACAAGGCGGGAGATGCGATCGAGGATACTCATGGTGATGTGTCCTTTCGTTATGCGACGGGTCCGCCCTCGCTGAAGATTTGCAGGTCGAGCAGCGGGACATTCGGCCCTTGATACGCACGAACGCTGCCAGCCAGGTCAACGACGATGGTCACTGCCGCGCCATCTCCGTCACCAGACGAGCTTATCTGATAGCTCGCGACAACGTCTGATTTCGTGCCGCTCGGGCCCGAAACCGACGCTCGTGCGGGCTGCCCCTGCGCCGTGGTCGTCGCGGCATCGCCCGCGGTGACGCGCCAGGCATCAACCGTGGTGCCGTCGTCGGTCACGGCCAGCCACTCAGGTCCGCCGTCGAGCTCGACCATCGTCAACACGGGGTCGCCGTCCGGTGAGGCGAGGGCGATGTGTGCGGTGAACCGGTAGTTATCGCCGAGAATGGCGCCGGTGCCGCCCTGCCGGAGCGCCAGCAGCTGGCGCTGCTGTGGGGTCAGCTCGCGCGGTTTTTCCAGCAGTCCCAGCACGTCCGGGTCCCTGGTCGGTGTTGCTGTCTCGATCACGTCGCCGCGCGTATCGAACAGCCGGTCGAGGTCGCTGATCGCTCGGTCGATCTGCTGATATGCCGCCGGATCGACGGTGTCGCCACCTGTGGCGCCAGCAATGAGCGAGGTCAGCTCGCCAACGCCTTGCTGGAAGGCGACGTCGAACTGCTTGAGCTGCTGCAACGCGAACTCGTCCACACTTCGGTCGGAAAAGAGCCCGCCATACCCATAGGTGGCGGTTCGGACCCGGCTTTCGAGGTGCCGGACCCGACCGATGGTGTTTTCGATCGTTGATATCTCACTGAGCTGGCGCTCGGATGCCAGGCGGCTGCTGACCGACGTGAGTCTATCGATCGCCTGGGTGAGCTCCCGCGCGATTTCCTGGCGCAAGCGTCGGTCATCGTCGCGCATTGACTCCTTGTTCCGGTAGCCGGTGTAGCCGGGGACCCGGTTGAGCAGGCGCTCGACCCGCTCGGTGAAGCGATCGGTCATTCGCGTACCTCCTGTTTGCTCGCGTCAGGTGAAAATCTCGGCGCCGCAATACGGACACTTGATCAGGCCCTTGCCGGCCAGCTCCAATGGTCCGCCACAATTGGGGCAGGTGTTGCGCCCTTTGAGCTCACGGGCGTCGATCGAGTAGAGAACTCCCTTGTCCCAATCGACGTACCCGGTGAAGAGGCCGCGCCCGACCAGCGCATAGACGTCGTCGTGAACGGTTTCGGTGTTCGACTTGAGCTCCAGCACGGCGTCGGACACCTGTATCGTGCCACGGGTCTTGACCATGTCGAGCAGCTTGCGCTGGCGATTGATTTCGACCATCTCGCCCGCTTCGGCTCGTCCTCGAAGAAAGAGGTACCCGCCGGCCCCAATCAGGGGCAGGACGATCACACCGAACAGCAGCGCGAACCCAAGCGCCGCGCCGGAGCCGCGCAGATTGCCTTCATTGACCCCCGACATGATCCAGATCGAGATGACGGCGCCGAGGATGATGCCCGCCGCGATCAGGATCCCGCCGATGACCCGTCCGGATGCCGCCACCTTTGCCCTCCATGCGGGAGTTGTTCCTCGCGCGGATGTCGTGTTCCAATGCCGGTAGTGTCGCACACCGGCGCACGAACGCTGGAATTCGATCGTCTACGTGGGGTCCGGTGAGATCGCGAACATGAAGTCACCTTTGCAGGCAATGTCGCCGTTCACGGTCGCGACACCCGAGCCGCTGCCGATGCCACGGCGAATCTGCTTCAGCTCAACTTCCATCCGGAGCGTATCGCCTGGCTTCACCTGTCGCTTGAAGCGAACGTTGTCGATGCCGGCGAAGAAGGCGATCTTGCCGGCGTACTCATCCATCGAGAGGAGCGTAACCGCGCCAACCTGGGCGATTGCCTCGACGATCAACACACCAGGCATCACCGGGTAGGAGGGGAAGTGGCCCTGGAAGAACTGCTCGTTGGCGGTGACGTTCTTGATTCCGACCGCGCGTTGCCCCGGATCGAGCTCGTCGATTCGATCGACCAGCAGGAATGGGTAGCGGTGCGGGATGATTTCGCGTATCGCGACGCTGTCCAGCGGCAGGTTCAGCTCCATTGATGCCCTCCGGCGGATACCAGGAATTCGTTAGACTCATGGGGAATTGTACTGGAAGCGCCGACCCGGAGCGGGGGAGGAGTTCGTTGTGAATGTCGTGATCGTCGGAGCCGGGGCCTGGGGCACGATGCTGGCCGGACTCGCCACGATGGCAGGATCGACCGTGACGCTCGTCGCCCGCAACGAAGCAGTGCATCGCTCTCTGGTGAATTTCCGGCAGCACCCCGTCTCCCTCGCCGGGTACCGTCTTCCGAACGAGGTGCGGGTCGTTCGCGACGCAGAGGCCGTGATCGACGGGCTGGTCGACCTGGTGGTGGTTGCCGTACCGTCGGCGGCCGTCGATGCGGTGGCGCGAACGATCGCCGCGAGCTGGTACGGGGGCCCAGTCCTGACCGCGACCAAGGGCATTGACCCGGATACGCTGCGTACCAGCAGCGAACGCCTTGCCGATGCGTTGCCCACGTTGCCGATCATCGCGCTCTCGGGCCCGAACCTGGCGGGCGAGATTGCCGCGGGGCATCCAGCCGCCGCTGTCGTAGCCGGGGATGAGAGCGAGGCCGTTAGGCTCGCTCGCACCGCGTTGATGTCCGACTCCTATCGCATCTACACCTCGACCGACATCATGGGTGTGGAGATCGCTGGAGCGCTGAAGAACGTGATCGCCATCGGCGCTGGCATTGCCGATGGCCTGCACGCCGGACAGAACGCGAAGGCCGCCTACATGACACGCGGTATCGCGGAGATGGCACGCCTCGGCGTGGCGATGGGAGCGAACCCGCTCACATTCGCCGGGCTTGCCGGCATCGGCGACCTGATCGCGACCTGCAGCAGCGAGCGGTCCCGCAACCACACGGTCGGCCGCGCCCTGGCGGCGGGAGCATCGCTCGACGAGGTGCTTGCGGGCCTGTCCGAAGTCGCCGAAGGCGTGCCTACCACCCGGGCGGCGCTGCGACTGGGGAAGATCAAGGGCGTGGAGCTGCCGATCGTGACCCAAATCGCCCGGGTGATGTTTGAGGGGGTCACGCCGGCCAAGGCGATCGCCGTGCTGATGGCGAGGGACGCCACCGAGGAGCTGAATTTCCTGAGCTGAGCCGGAATCCGTCATCGCAGGTGGGGACGCCTCCGCATTCGGGCGGTGCGTATTGCAGGAGCGTCAAGTCCGTCAGGCTTCGATACCTCGATCGATGAGTTGCTCCCGCGCGGGGCCGATCCCGATGTATCGCACCCGGGCGCCGAAGATAGTTTCAAGGTGGGACACATACGCCTGCGCTTCGACCGGAAGGTCATCCCACGATCGCGCCTCGGTTGTGTCCTGCTGCCAGCCCGGGAATTCTCTCCAGACCGGATCGACGCCTTCCGCGTCTTCGAGCACCGCCGGAAGATGTTGCATCTGCTGCCCATCGCGCTCGTAGGCAGTGCATGTCCGGATCGTGTCGAATGCGTCCAGCACGTCGACCAGCGTCAGGGCGACCTCGTCCACACCGTTCAGCCGGGCCGACTGCCGCGCGATAACCTCGTCGAACCAGCCCGTGCGGCGGGGCCGGCCGGTGGTGGTGCCGTATTCATTGCCGCGCTGGCGGATCAGCTCGCCGGTTTCGTCGTGCAGCTCCGATGGCATCGGGCCGGCGCCGACCCGGCTGGTATAAGCCTTGTACACCGCGACAACGCGCTCCACCTGGCGCGGCGAGACGCCGGCTCCCTGGCACGCGCCGGCCGCCGTCGGGGACGACGATGTCACGAACGGATAGGTCCCGTAGTCGATATCGAGCATCGCCCCCTGCGCGCACTCGATCACCACGTGATCGCCAGCGTCAAGCGCATCCTGGACATCCACCTGGGTCGGCCGGATGTAGGGCGAAAGTCGCTCGGCCCAGCGTTCGGCCTGCTGCAGGATCTCGCCACCGTCCAGCGGTTCGCTTTTGTACAGCCGGGAGATGATCTCATTCTTCTGGTCGACCTCCCACCGCACGCGGCTGCGAAGCACATTGCCACTCATCAGGTCGCCCATGCGGATGCCATGGCGCGACATCTTGTCGGCGTAGGCAGGGCCATTGCCGCGCAGGGTCGTGCCGATGCTGAGGTCCTCGCGTCGCTGCTCCTCCAGCTGGTCGAGCACGGGGTGGTAGGGCATCACGATGTGCGCTCGGTCGGAGATCCGCAGGCGCGAGGTATCGACGCCGCGGGCCTCGAGGTCATCCAGCTCTCCGATGAGGGTGTCTGGCTCGACGACCACACCGGCGCCAACGACGCAGAGGCAGCCATCATTGAGAATGCCGGAGGGGACGAGGTGGAGCTTGAACGTGCCACGGTCGGTTTTCACCGTATGACCGGCATTGCTGCCGCCATTGGCGCGGACCACCATGCTCGCGGTCGACGCGAGCGCGTCGGTCAACTTGCCCTTGCCTTCATCGCCCCACTGGCCACCCATGATGATTGTCGCGGTCATCGTCCTCGTCCATGGTCGTGACCGGTTCCCGGTCACACGGAAACGGACGACCGGCTGGATCCGCGTCGTCCGTCACGGTCGTATCCATTGTAGCAGATGGGCAGGCGTT
>CBFGRG010000145.1:0-7528 GCA_965651105.1 uncultured bacterium
GCTCAATCTGCTGAGCGCGCTCTATAACCCGGCTGATGATCTGGCGCTGGCAAGCGCGCTGATCGCCCGCGTCGACCCCTTCGCGATCATGGGCAGCTTCGCCGCCGACCATGACATCTCCGATCCGGACGCCTTCGTCGCGGCCGTGAACACCGCGATCCAGGCCGCCCGAGGCGGCGACCTCGTCACGATCGGGCTGACCCCGACCCGACCCGAAACCGGCTATGGCTACATAGAGCGCACCGACGAGGTCGTGCTGCGCGCCGACGACCGCACGGCGTACCGCGCCGCGCGCTTCATCGAAAAGCCGGACCTCGAGCGCGCCACCGCGTTCGTCGAATCTGGTCGCTTCCTGTGGAACGCCGGGATGTTCGTCTGGCAGGTCCGCGCGCTCACTGCCGAGCTCAAGCGGCTGCAACCGGAGATCGCCGACGGTGTGCGGGAGATTGCGCGGGCGTGGGAATCGCGCGATCAGGAGCGCGTCACGGCGCGGATTTGGTCGAAGCTTCCCGAAATCACGATCGACCACGGTGTGATGGAGCATGCCGGGTGCGTGGCCGTGGTTCCGGCCGAGATTGGCTGGTCGGACGTCGGCGACTGGAGCGGTCTGGGCGAGCTGATCGAGCAGGACGGCCTGGGCAACTCGGTGCGGGGCGAGCTGCTGAGCATCGAGACGACGAACAGCGTGATCTGGTCGGAGACGGGCCGGATGGTGGCTATGGTGGGGCTCGACAACATCATCGTGGTCGACACCGAGGACGCGCTGCTGGTCGTCGATCGCGACAAATCGCAGGAAGTCAAAAAGGTGGTCGAAAAACTGAAGGCATATCGCAAGGAGCTGAGTTAGCGGGCGGTCAGTCAACTTAGGTCATCAGCGAGCCGACACTCAGCAGGATCAGCACGGTCGTATCCTGAACACGCGGCACCGACACATTGTCCATAACGTCGTTCGTGGTGTGGTGGTAGGGGCTCTGGCCGTAGAGTTCTCGGGCGACCATCACCGCCTCGATGCCCTCATCCCGCAGCCGGTTGTCGTCGGCCATGATATCCGGGTCGTGCGCGTTGTTGATATTCTCGCCCAGGCCGTAGGCGTCGTTGACCCGCACGATGAGGTCGCCCATCCAGGTTGACGACCCTTCCGAGTTCAGGACGATCCGGCGGCCGTTTCGATCAGAGCCGACCGAGTCGATATTGAACACGCCCTCCCACGGCTCGCCACGGGCGACGGCGCCGCGTGCCCATTCCTGAGAGCCGATGATCCCCTGCTCCTCGTAGTTGACGAAAATGATTTGCAGAGGATATTTCAGGCTCCACCCCGACAGGATACGGGCGATCTCCAGGCTGGCCGCCACGCCACTGGCGTTGTCGTCTGCTCCCGGCGCAACCGTCGTCGGCGCGTCCGAGATCGTGTCGAAGTGCGCCATCACGCCATACAGGCGGCTCTGGTCGCGGCCGGGCACCTCGCCGATGACGTTCGTCAACAGATAGCCGTCCCACGAGACGAAGTATTCGTACCAGACCGTGAGACCGTACGATTCGAGCTCGCGATAGAGGTACTCCGCTGCCCGCTGGTTGCTGGCGGTCGGATAAAAGCGCGTGCCGAGACCGCTGCCATCCGTTGCCCCCATGGCTTGCAGCTCGTTCATGTGCTGCGTGATCAGGTTGGAGTCGACGTCGGCACGCAGCCCTCCGACGTCTCCTTCGGTGAGCCGCGTCCGATCGGTGTGGAATGCCACGGTCACCGGTGGTGGCGGCGCGATCTTCTCGACGACGAGCCCCGCGTCCAGCACCGGTTTGGCTTGCGCCGGCACCGACCCGGCCGCGACGAGCCGGTAGCTGCCAATCGCGTCGACCACGGTGCCGAACTGCCCTGCGGCGCTGTCATCCGTCTCGGGAGTCGGCAGCACGACCATGTAAAGATCGAGCGTCTCCGGCGACTCCCGCACCACCTCGGTGTCGAGATAGCTCGAGATCGTCTCGATACCGTTGGGATCCGCCACCACCCAGTACCAGTCCTGACTGGAATACGAAGGCCGCGTGCGGCCGGCAGCGAGCACCTGCGAGGCCTCCGGCGTGCGCTGGACCCGCGCCAGGCAGGACTGCTGACAAAACGCGGTCGGCGGGTGACTCTCAGCATCCGGCGAGGGCACCGGGCCACCGCTGAGAATGTTGTCGGACCCGCGCGGTGTCGGGGTGGGCTCACCCGGCGGCGTTGGCGTGACGATTGCGCGGCCCGGACCGGATGGCGGGGTGGCCTGCTGCCCGATCGGCAGCACCTGCAGGTCCTCGGTCGCGGTCGGATCGCCGTCCCCACCGTCCCCTCCGCCGATCACCGATGACAGCAACCAGATCAGCAGGATCAGCCCAATCAGGGCACCGCCGGCATAGGCCAGCGCCCGCTCGGGACCTCCCGCCCGGTCGATCGCCTCCTGTAGCCAGGCGGGTTGGTCGGCTGGAGGCGGCGCGGTTTCCTCATCATCGTCAGGACCGGTTCGACGCGGCACGCCGAACCGATCCCGCTCGGCCGGCTCGCGCTCATCCCGGTCGCGACGGCCGAACTCGCGGCTTTCGCGGCGTTCCCGGGCGCTGAACTCGCGTGGCGTCCGATCTCGACTCTCCCGGCGGCGCGATGGCCGCTCGGATTCCTCCTCACCCCGGAAGCGGGCCGACGAGCGGCGCACAGAATCCGAAATGAACGAGCCGATACTCGGCTCGCCTCCTGTTGGCTCGCTGGAATCCGGGCTCCTGCGGTCGCGGGGGGACCTGTCCCGATCGTTGGGTGGTTTCGATGCCATCCGACTATCACTCTCGCATTTCGGCGCCGGCGGCTCATCCTGCGGGATGGATGGCGCCGGTCATGGTCGACGCGCACATGTGGCGCGTTGGCCCTCGCTGTGTGCCGGGTCGACGGTCGTGTGGCGGAAGTATCGCACCACCCCTCCCCACCGTCGCGTGGTAGCGCCGAATTCGGCCCCGGCTGGGGTCTGGCACATTGTACCGTGGGAGCGGTCAACGGCCCCCAATGCCTCGATGATGACGGATACGCCCAACCGGGCGACAATGAGTCAGAGTACGATGGGGCCCACGCCCCACACCGAGGAGCACCTGACCATGATCACCCGTATCGTCGTCCCTCTCGATGGCTCGGAGGTATCCGAAGCCGCATTGCCCGAAGCGATCCGCCAGGCGAAGGCATTCGATTTGCCGGTACACGTCGTGCGTGTCGTCGACTCGCGGGCGCTGGAGCAGGTCGGCGGCTCAGCCGCGGCGTTCAACTACTCGATGCTGGGCGAGATGTTCTCCCAGGAGTCCGAAGAATCACAGAAGTACGTGGCCGCCACGCAGGAACGGCTCGAAGGCGAGGGCCTGAAAGTCACTGGCGATGTCCGCATCGGTCCCGTCGCACAGGGTATTCTCGAGACGGTCGAGCCCGGCGACATGATCGTGATGGGCTCGCACGGCCGCAGCGGCCTCAAGCGATGGGTGCTCGGCAGCATCGCCGAAGAAGTCCTGCGCCACTCTCCCGTGCCGGTGCTGATGGTGAAGCTTCCGCACGACGACTCCGAATAATTCAGGGGTCGCTACCGGCGACGTGCCCCCTCGCCACCGGCCGATGGCCGCGTGGCGCGGCACGGGACCCGTGGCGACCCCGCCGAGGTGCCCCTCGCCCATAACCCGTCCTTTCCCCGATCGTCATTCGTCAGAAACCGAGTCCATGCCTGGAGCCAACACCGACCCTGTCTCATCGCCCCGAAAACCGAAAGCGCGCTCGCGCCTCGCCGGTCTTCGCCAGGGGTTCATCGCCTTTACCTATCGCAACTACCGGCTCTTCTGGCTCGGACAGCTCGTCTCGGTCACCGGCACGTGGATGCAGTCGCTGGCGCAGTCCTGGCTCGTTTACGAGATCCTCGGTGCGTCCCCATTCCAGCTCGGGCTCGTCAACGTGCTCCAGTTCCTGCCCGTCCTCATCCTCGGCATCCCCGCCGGCATCGTCGCCGACCGCTACCCGAAGCGATCGATCCTGATGGTGACCCAATCGACGATGATGCTGTTGTCCGCCGTGCTGGCGGTGCTCGTGATCGCCGATGTCGCCCAGCTCTGGCACGTCTACCTCGTGGCGACGATCTTCGGCTGCGCGAACTCCGTCGACATGCCAACCCGGCAGGCGTTCGTATCGGAAATGGTCGATCGCGACGCGCTGATGAACGCGATCGCGCTCAACTCCGCCCTGTTCAACACCGGCCGGATCATCGGACCGGCCATCGCCGGCGTGTTGCTGGCGATCATGGGACCGGGACCACTCTTCGCCATCAACGCCACGAGCTACATCGCCGTGTTGATCGGCCTCATGATGATGAACGTGGCGTCGATCACCAACACCAGCGACGTGGGACCGATCCAGCGACTGCGCGAAGGGCTGGCCTACATCCGGGGCGAGCCGATGATTTCGCGCACCATCGTCATGGTCGGCATGGTCGGTATCTTCGGCATGAACTTCAACGTCTGGGTGCCCGTGCTCGCCTCCGACGCCTTCGCCGCCGGCTCCAGCGGATACGGGCAGCTCTTCTCGGCGATGGGTGTTGGCTCGTTGCTGGGCGCGCTCTCGCTGGCCTTTTCGGGCCGCGGCCCGAACCGCAACCGGATGGTCATCGCGGTGTTCGCGATGGGCGCCGGCGAGATCGTCCTTGGGCTCGTCGCCGCCAGCGGCACGGCGCTGCTGCTCGGCGCGATGATGATCGCCCTCGTCGGCTTCACCAACACCAACACCATGTCGACCGCCAACACCCTGGTCCAGACGACCGCCACCGACCATCTCCGTGGTCGGGTAATGGCGGTCTACATGACGGTTTTCGCCGGCACCATCCCGTTCGGCGCGTTGCTCGCGGGCTGGGTCACCGGCCACTTCGGGATCACCGTGTCGCTGGTGATGAGTGGCACAATGGTCGTGCTCGCCGGGCTCTACCAGCTCTGGGCGGCGCGACAGACACGGCGCGAACCTCGGAAGGCGGAATCGGCGACGGCCCGCGTGGGCTCGTAGCGAACGCCACACACCGCGCCACCAACCGGAGGCACCATGGGGCTTGGCCCGTTTTCGATCATCAGCCTGATCTATGTCGTCATCGGGATCCGCTCGGTCTCCCGGCTGATCAACCGGTGGAGCTCTGTCTGGGATCGCCGCTTCACGCTGCAGGATCGCCAGCTCGTCGACGAGGCGGCCTTCTTCGTGCTCGTGCCGGTATCGGTGGCGTTGCACGAGCTGGGTCACGCGATCGCGATCTGGAGCTTCGGCCGCGAGGTCGTCGATTTCGGGTTCTATGGCTTTGCGGGCTACGTGTCGTTCATTCCCTTCGGCCTGTCCGACGTCCAGCTCTTCGTCATTGCCGCGGCCGGCACGTTCGTGAACCTCATCCTCAGCGTCGGCGCGATCGCGCTCGTGTTCCTGCGACCGTTCCGCGCGGCGATCAACGAGCTGCTGATCCAGTTCGCCATCGTCAGCGGCGCGAACGCCTTCATCGTCTACCCGCTGCTCGACCTCGCCTCCGGCCTGAACGGCGACTGGCGGCAAATGTACAGCTCGGGCGTGCCGTCGCTGACCGCGCTGATCGTCGTGATGCAGGTCGGCATGATCGCCGCCGGCTACTGGCTCTATACGAACGATCGCGCGAAGGCGCGGCTGGCGAAGCTGACCGACGTGCCGGCAGGCATGCAGCGCGGTTTCTTCGGCGGGGTCGTCCCCGGCACGATCGATGTCCAGACGCTGAACCCGGCGGAGCGGTCGCTGCGCGAGGCCACCGAGCGGGTGGCGTCGGGGTGGCCGGCGAAGGTCGAAACGGGCCTCCAGCGCTTCGATACCGGCACGGCAATGACGCTGGCGTGGCAGCGGGGCGGGCGCGGCTATGCGATCGCGGCGAGGTCGTTCGCGTCGGGCCGGACCGACATCGTTGCCCTTACCGGCCCCGGTATCGATGGCAAGCCACACCTGATCCGCGGCTGGGCGGAGCCACCGCCGACCGACGAGATGACGATGGCACTTCGCATCGCGATGGAAACGATCGAGAACGCCGCGACGGTGTGACGCGTTCCACGCCAGCCTACAGGCGCGGGGATGTATCGGTCCCATCCATTTCGAACACGAGCATCGCCCCTGCCGCGCCGGCAGGCCCTTTCCAGCCGGCGCGCTCTCGCCCACCGCCAGCGACATATGACACCGCGCGTGCGGTCTGGTAGCATCACCGCCATGAGCCTGTCATGACGAGTTCCTGCGATCGCTCCCGGTCAGCGCAGGGCGTTTCGCCGATCGACGATCGGTTGGCGTCCTCCCGGCCACTCAGCGACGCGCGAATGCGGCCGTGACCGGCCACGATGCTCCGTGGGGAGCATGATGCCGTGCCCGCGCGGGCACTCATCGAAGGAGGCACGCATGACTGTACGGAAGCGCCAGACAGGCGCGGGTCGACGTCTGCTGGCGATAGCGATTTCGCTGTCGGTGGTATTCCTGGCGCTCCTGCCGGGACAGGTGACCATCGCACAGGAGGCGGACTGTTCCGCGTGGGCGGCCGAAACGCTCGAGATCATGGCTCCGGCAGCGCCGGGCGGCGGTTGGGACACCACCGCGCGCGAGATGCAGCGGGCGCTGCAGGACGAGGGCATCATCGAGACGGTCGAGGTCTTCAACGTCGAGGGCGCAGGCGGCACGATCGGCCTCGCCGAGCTCGTCAACGAGCACGCCGGTAACGACCACGTCATCATGATGATGGGCCTGGTGATGACCGGTGGGGTCATCCTCAACGAGTCCCCCGTCGATCTCACCCAGGTAACGCCGATTTCGCGGCTGACGACCGAGTTCGAGGTGATCGTCGTCCCGGCCGACTCCGAGTACGAGACGATCGACGACCTGATGGCCGCCTTCACCGAAGACCCCGCCAGCGTCAGCTGGGCCGGTGGCTCCGCCGGCGGCACCGATCATCTGCTGGTCGGCCTGCTCGCCCAGGCGGCCGGCGTCGACCCGGCGCAAATCAACTACGTGCCGTTCTCCGGCGGCGGTGAGGCGCTCTCCTCCATCCTCGGCGGCGAGACGACCGCGGGCGTCTCCGGTCTCGGCGAGTGGCAGGCCCAGATCGAGAGCGGCGAGCTGCGCGCGCTGGCGGTCTCCGGCCGCGGCGAAGCTTCCGGCGGCGCGACCCCGGTGGCCGATGACGCCCTCGCGGGCATCCCGACGCTGCAGGAGTCCGGCATCGATGTCGAGCTGGCCAACTGGCGCGGCTTCGTCGCTCCGCCGGAGATCTCCGAAGAGGCGGAGACCTGCATGATCCAGTCGCTTGAGCAGGCGACCCAGTCCGAGACGTGGCAGGGCGCGCTGGAGACCTACGGCTGGAACGACTTCTTCCTCGGCGGCGATGAATTCGGCGCCTACCTCGAGGAGGAGAACGCTCGGGTCACGGAGCTGCTCTCCGAGCTTGGCCTGACGTAACCGCGCACGGGTACCTGCCGTGCCAGTTGACGGGCAAGCCGCGTGCGAGCGCGGCTT
>CBFGRG010000146.1:0-7525 GCA_965651105.1 uncultured bacterium
AGAATCGCCATCGGCACACCCACGGCCTCGCCGTAGTGCTCTACCGGTATCGGGAACCGGGCGAGGCTGCCGGGATGATTCGGAGGATTCTGCGCCGCGAACTCCGACGCTCGTTGCATCACCAGATCAAGCGTGTTCGTGCGATCCGGCTCCGCCATTTCGCCGGTGAAGGAGATCACCTGCGGGGTCGCCTCGCGAAACTCGACTTCGACCTCACCCTGCGATGTCGTCAGTCTGGCACGCTCCGCCATCGAGCCATCGTCGAGCGCAACCATGCTCTGGTCGCGGACCGAGAAAGTGCCCTGCGGCCCGTAGTGCGACACCAGCCAGGCAACCTGCTCCTCGCCGGAGTCCACATACACGATGTTCCGCGTCATTGGGTCACCTCACTCCCGTGTGCCTCGACAAACGAGCGATTCGCCTCGGCCACCTCGATCAGCATGTCGACCTCGCGCGAGAAGGTGTCAGCCGGAGGAATATCCCGCCGCGTTCGCATCGCGCGGGTCAGCTCAACCGTGCCCCTGGCAGCGGAATAGCCCACCCGAAACCGCTCATAGCTCGGGTCGATGAGGCCATCGATGCCGTTGTCGATGATCGGCTCGATCACGGCGCGGAGGGTGTCGGGCCCGGTGAATGTCACTGATCGAGGCTGCTCCTTGCGGGGCGGGTTGCTGGTGTATTGCCAGTCGGCACCGCCGACGGCGTCGACGACATCGACCTGGAACACCCTCCCCGGCCCTTCACTGGCGTTGGCCATGCGCCCGAACACCAGCCACCGTCCGCGCCTGCCCTTCACTTCAGCCTCATCGAGATTGACGGTCCCGTCTATCTCCTTCGCCAGCGGCTCCAGCGCTTCAGCCAGGTCGGCCTTGCCGCGCCGGTTGAAATACACCGCGAGATACGCGGTACCGACCAGCGCGACCAGCACGATCAGGCACATCGCGAGCGTGGTCAAAACGTAGGGATTCACGAGGTCCAGACGTCCCTTCATCCATGCCAAACCGCGGCTTCATGCCGCGGGCACACCATCGCCAATTGTACCGCCACGTTTGGGCCGCTCCCGACCATCCCGTGCATGCCCTGCCCGGCTACAATGACGCGGGCTCGGCTGGAGACCACTCATCGTTCGTGTTCCGGGGAGAGGCATGCGGCTACGTTGGGATATGGGACTCGGTCGGGATCTCGGACTGGCGTTCTGGGCCATGACGTGTTTCGAGGCGACGTTCGGCGCCTACACCAGCGTCTGGCCCCTGTGGATCGAGGCGCTCGGCGCGCCAATCGCCGTTGTCGGGCTGGTGCTGGGCTCTGCCGGATTTGTCCGCCCGTTCGTCCTCGGGCCGTCGTCTTCGCTGGCCGAGCGGTTCGACCGCCGCACCATCATGATCGTGGCGCGGCTTTGCGGTGTGGGCGGAATGGCGGTCGCCGCGCTCGCCCAGACGTGGCACATCCTGTTCGTCACGGTCGTCCTGAACGCGATGAGCGAGATCGTCTTCCCGACACTCCAGACCTACGTGGCCGAACGAGCGATCGAAAACCGCGCCCGTGCCTTCAGCATGATCGTCAATGTTGGCCCATCGCTCGCACTGATCGTGACACCGCTGCTGTCGGGTCTGTTGATCTCGATCTGGGATATGCGCGCCGCGTTCGTGCTTGGCGCGCTCACCAGCGTCGCCTCGATCGCGATCATGTCGCGCATGGATTTCTCGCCTCCACCCGCCGATCCGGACGACACGGACACGACGGTGGCCAGCTATCGCTCGGTGTTCCGAAACATCCGCATTCGCGGGCTGCTCGGACTCCACGGCGCGACGATTCTCTCGCTCGCCGTCGGCGTCACGCTGATCCCGAACTTCCTCAAGGACGCGCGCGGCATGGACCCCGCCCTGATCTCGACGCTCGGCGCGCTGGCGGCGGTCGGCACGGGACTGTTCGGCCTGCTCGTCAACCGCACGCCTGCCCTGTCGAACCTGCCCCTGCGGTCGGCGGCGATGGCTTGCGGCGCGATCTCGGTCGGCCTGCTGATGTTCGTGCTCGCCGACACCATGCCGTGGATCATCGTCGCGTTCCTGCTGCGGGGCGGGATGTTTGCGAGCTGGGCGATGATGCTGGCCGAGATGGGCGAGCGCGCCCCATCGCGGCTGCGATCCCGGGCGTTCGCCGTGATGGAGATCATGGGCGGCAGCGCAATGGCGTTCGGCCCGATCATCGCATCCCAGTTGTACCGAATCGATCCGTCGACGCCGGTTTTGGCGGGCGCGATCCTCGGTGGCCTGATGACCATTCGTATCGGCTGGGTCCAGTGGCGGGAAAGCACGCAAGCTGCCACTCAACCGGCGGCGGCCAAAGCCTGACAGCCAGGCTTGCCTCCTCCCACACCCTGCCGCCATGCCCAGCATTGGAGCAGCGAAAGCACGAATTCATGGTGAGTTGGACCGCAAGCGTTTCCGGAATGCGTGCTACCATCCCCATGATATGCGGACCCACCTCCGCTCGCGTTGCGATGCGCGCGGAACAGCACCCACGGAGACACCCTGAATGGCGGTCGAACCCCTGATTTTTGAGTTGAGTAGCCCCGGACGGCGCGCCGTCCGCATCCCCGCCCCGGATGTTCCGGAAACGCCACTCCCCGACGAGCTTCGTCGAGAAAGCCTGCACTGGCCCGAAGTCAGCGAGATTGACGTGATCCGCCACTTCACACGAGTGAGCCAGAAGAATCACGCGATCGACATCGACATGTATCCGCTCGGGTCATGCACGATGAAGTACAACCCGCGCGTCACCGAGAAGGCGGCCCGGATGGATGGCTTCGCCAACATCCACCCGCTCGCCCCGGAAGAGACGGTTCAGGGCGCGCTCGAGCTGATGTACGACCTTCAGGAGATGCTCGGCGAGATTTCCGGATTCGACGCCGTCACCCTGCAACCCGCGGCGGGCGCGCTCGGCGAGTTCTCCGGCTGCCTCATGATCAAGGCGTACCACGCCGAGCGGGGCGACACGCAGCGCACGAAGATGCTGATCCCCGACTCCGCGCACGGGACCAACCCGGCAACCGCGAAGATGGCCGGCTTCGATGTGGTCACCGTT
This sequence comes from uncultured bacterium, assembly GCA_965651105.1. GTDB lineage: Bacteria > Chloroflexota > Chloroflexia > Thermomicrobiales > UBA6265 > JACCVC01. Next base: position 3,085 of record CBFGRG010000146.1, read on the forward strand.
CCCTCGGACGACCGCGGTAACACCGACATCGACGCGGTGCGCGAGATGGTCGGCGATGACACAGCCGGCGTGATGATCACCAACCCCAACACGCTCGGCCTGTGGGACGAGAACATCGTCGAAATCATCGACGCGGTCCACGAGGCGGGTGGCCTGGTCTACAACGACGGCGCCAACTTCAACGCCATCCTCGGTATCGCCCGGCCGGGCGACCTCGGCATCGACGTGATGCACTACAACCTGCACAAGACGTTCTCCACGCCGCACGGCGGTGGTGGGCCGGGGTCAGGGCCGGTCGGAGTCCGCGCCGAGCTGGCGAAGTACCTGCCGGCTCCGGTCGTGACGAAGATCGACGAGGAAGATGGCCCCCGCTACACCTGGACAGTGCCGGAGCAGTCGGTTGGGAAGCTGCACGCCTTCAACGGCAACTTCGGCATGCACGTGCGCGCCTACACCTACATCATGCTGCACGGCGCCGAAGGGTTGAGGCAGATCAGCGAGGATGCGGTCCTCAACGCGAACTACCTCCGCGTGCGCCTCGAGGACACCTATCACCAGCCATACGACCGCACCTGCATGCACGAGTTCATCGCAACCGCGGCGATCCAGAAGAAGAATGGCGGTGTCCGCACGCTCGACATCGCCAAGCGCCTGCTCGACTTCGGCATTCACCCGCCGACTACGTACTTCCCGCTGATCGTCCCCGAGGCGCTTATGATCGAGCCGACCGAAACCGAATCAATCGAGTCGCTCGACTCCTTCGTGGATGCGATGCTCCAGATCGCCCAGGAAGCCCAGGACGACCCCGAGTTCGTGAAGAGCGCGCCGCACACGACCGAGTACAAGCGTCTTGACGAGGTTGGCGCCAACCGCAAGCTCAACCTCCGCTGGGAGCCGGAGCCGGCGAGGGAAGCCGTCGCTGCGGATTAGGGCCACGCGCAGCAGCTCTCAGGGCCACGTCCCTCGCCCCTGCTGTCGTCGGAGGGCTGGCACATGGTCGACGATGACTGGAGCGGCTATCACGACGCAACGAGAGGCGCTCCGCCGCGCGACCTGCTGGTCCGTGCGGCAGAGCGCCTCGATCAACCGGGCCGGGTGCTCGACCTCGGCTGCGGCGCGGGAAACGATACCCGCTATCTCCTGAGCCTGGGGCACCGGGTTACCGCCGTTGACGCCCATCGCGGTACGATCGACGCGCTTTCGGTGCTCAACGAGCCGAATCTGACTTGCATGTGCGGCTCCTTCGCGGAGTTCCCGCTTGAGGCAAGCACCTTCGACCTCGTCAGCGCGCAGCTCGCCCTCCCCTTCAATCCGCCCGAGACCTTCGACGCCATGTTCGCCCGTTTGTTGACCGCGCTTGCCCCGGACGGCTACCTGGCGTGTGACCTGTTCGGTATCGATGACGCCTGGAACACGCCCGACTCCGGCATGACGTTTCACACCCGAGCCGAGGTCGAACGCCTGCTGATGCCCCTCGATGTGATCGAGCTGGAGGAGGTCCGCGAGGCCGTCCGCCTTGCCAACGGTGAGGAGCACCAGGCGCACAGCTTCGAGATCATCGCCCAGCGACGATGAGAGACAGCCTGAGGGAATCCCACACGACAAGACCCGGACACGCAGCGCGTCCGGGTCTTGTCACTATTCGCTCAGTGAAGCTCCAGCGCAAGCCGCCACAGGGGCGGCGCTACGGGCGCTGGGTTCATGCGTGGTGGTGCCGTGTCGCGGCATGACGCCTCAGTGAAGCGCCGTCCGTGCCTACCTGACGACGATGTTCACCAGGCGACCGGGCACCGAGATCTCCTTGACGATCGTCTTGCCGGCGATCTGCTCCTGGATCTTTGCGCTCGACTTCGCCGCCGCCAGCTGATCCGCTTCCGACAACCCGGCCTCGATCACGACCTTGTCGCGAACCTTGCCATTGATCTGGACCGGGATCTCGATCGTCTCTTCCGCCGCGAGTGCCTCGTCATAGACCGGCCAGGATTGCTGGTGCACCGAGAAGTCGTTGCCCAGCACCTCCCACATCTCCTCGGCCACGTAGGGGGTCAACGGCGCCATCATCAGCGTCAGGTTGGTGATCGCGTCCCGCCAGGCTGACGTGCGCGCGACCTCGGTATCCTTCAGCTTCATCAGCTCGTTCGTGAACTCGATCAGGGCCGCGATGGCCGTGTTGAAGTGGAACGCGCCGACATCCCGAGTGACCTTGCGCAGCGTCTTGTGCGTCAGGCGCTGCAGGCGGGCGACGTCATCGCTGACCGGGCCGTCCGTGGCGTTCCCCACCGTTTCGCTGACCACCTGGAACGCCCGACGGATGAACCGCTCCATTCCCGTGATCCCGCGATCGTTCCATGCGCCACCCAGCTCCCACGGACCCAGGAACATCAGGTGCAGCCGCAGCGCGTCGGCCCCGTGCTGCTCAACCAGCTCGTCCGGCCCGACCTGGGTGCCGCGGCTCTTGCTCATCTTGGTGCCCTCGGCCGCCAGGATCATCCCCTGGTTGCGCAGCCGCTTGAAGGGCTCGTCGTGATCGACCAGCCCCATGTCGCGCAGGACCTTGGTGAAGAAGCGCGCGTACAGCAGGTGCAGGATGGCGTGCTCGATACCGCCGGTGTACAGGTCCACCGGCGTCCACAGCGCCGCCTTGTCCGTGTCGAACGGCGTGTCGTCGGCATGCGGCGATGTGTAGCGGTACCAGTACCACGAGGAATCGACGAAGGTGTCCATCGTGTCGGTCTCGCGACGGGCGTGACCACCGCATTGCGGGCAGGTGGTGTTCAGGAACGCCTCGTGCGTCACCAACGGGCTCTGCCCGGTGGGCGTGAACTCGGCGTCCAGCGGCAGCTCGACCGGCAACTGATCCTCCGGGACCGGCACCATGCCGCAGTCGTCGCAGTACACAACCGGAATCGGCGTGCCCCAGTAGCGCTGCCGCGAAATCAGCCAGTCCCGCAGCCGCCAGGTCACTTCTGCCTGACCGCGACCCTGCGCGTTGAGGGTTTCAATGATCTCCGGCAGGCGGTCCGGCACGTGCATGCCATCGAACTCGCCGGAGTTCACCATCGTGCCCGGGCCAACGTATGGAGCATCCATCGTGGCCGGATCCAGTGTCTCGGTCTCATCCGGCTGGATCACGACCCTGATCGGCAGGTCGAACGCCCGCGCGAACGCGAAGTCGCGCTCGTCGTGCGCCGGCACCGCCATGATCGCGCCGGTGCCGTACCCCATCAGCACATAGTCGGCGACCCAAACCGGGATACGCTCGTCGTTGACCGGGTTGATGGCGTACCCGCCGGTGAAGACGCCCGTCTTCTGCTTGGCCTCGTCAGTCGTTTGCCGCTCGATCTCGGTCTTGCGGCGCGCCTGCTCGCGGTACGCCTCGACGGCCTCGCGCTGCTCGTCGTGGGTGATCGCATCGACCAGCGGGTGCTCCGGCGCCATCACCATGAAGGTCGCGCCGAAGACGGTATCCGGCCTGGTCGTGAAGACCTCGAGCGCGTCGCCGGTTTCCAGCTTGAACTCCAGGCGCGCACCCTCGCTGCGCCCGATCCAGTTGCGCTGCATCGTCTTGACCGGGTCGGGCCAGTCCATATGGTCCAGCTCGGCCAGCAGCTCTTCGGCGTACTCGGTGATGCGGAAATACCACTGCTCCAGGTCACGCTTGTAGACCTCGGCGCCGCACCGCTCGCAGAGGTTGCCTTCGACCACCTGCTCGTTGGCCAGCACCGTCTGGTCGTTGGGGCACCACCAGACCGAGCCCGCCGCCCGGTAGGCCAGACCGCGCTCCAGCATCTGCAGGAAGATCCACTGGTTCCAGCGGTAATACTCCGGCTCGCAGGTGGCGAAGCTGCGTTCCCAATCGATCATCGCGCCCATCAGCTTGAACTGGGCGGTCATCTGGTCGATGTTGTCGAAGGTCCACGTCGCCGGGTGAATGTTGTGGCGAATCGCCGCGTTTTCCGCCGGCAGCCCGAACGCGTCGTAGCCCATCGGGAACAACACGTTGTTGCCCTGCATGCGCTTCATCCGCGCGAACACATCCGGCGCGCTGAATGCATACCAGTGGCCGACGTGCAGGGTGCCGGACGGGTACGGGTACATCGTCAGCGAGTACCACTTCGGCTCGGGCGCGTCGTCGTCGACGCGGTAGATCGCGGCCTCTTCCCAGCGCGCGCGCCACTTCGGCTCGATCTCGGCGGGATTCCAGGTCCTGGCGCCTGTTGTCGTTTCCGGTACCACTGTTGCCATTTCGCACACTCCCTTGTGATTGACAAAAACGAAAACGCCCTCCGTCCCATCGTTGGGACGAAAGGCGTTGTGCCATCCGCGGTACCACCCACATTGACTTCATACGGTCGTGGACGCGGACCAGATTTGTGGAGCCGAGGGGGCTCGAACCCCTGACCTCAACACTGCCAGTGTTGCGCTCTCCCAGCTGAGCTAC
>CBFGRG010000147.1:0-7491 GCA_965651105.1 uncultured bacterium
GCGGCACTACGCGGTTGCACCGGCCGGCACAGGGGCGGCGCTACGTGATCGAACTGGCCGCCACAGGGGCGGCGCTACGCGGCCGAACGTGCCGCCACAGGGGCGGCGCTACGCGATTGCACCGGCTGGTACCCGGGCGGAGCTAGGCGGTGTCCAGTGCGGCACGGATCGTCCTGGTTGCTTCGGCGGGATCGTCTGCGGCGAGGATGGCCGAGATGACGGCTATGCCGCTCGCCCCGGCCGCGAGTGCCTCCGGAACCTGCGCCGTCGTGATACCGCCGATCGCGATTACCGGAATCTCGACCGCGGCGGCGACCTCCCGCAGCGCCTCGACGCCGCGCCCCGGCTCGCCCGGGTGGCTGCCGGTCTCCCAGACGTGCCCGAAGGTCACCCACGTCGCGCCGTCGCGCTCGGCCGCCGCCGCCTCGTCAACCGAGTGGACCGACACGCCCACCGGCGCGGCCGGCCCGAGCATCCGCCGCACCGCCCACAGCGGCAATCCTCTCGCGCCGACCTGCACGCCGCCGGCGTTCACCGCCAGCGCGACATCGATCCGGTCGTTGACGATAAGGGGGACGCCACGCGAAACAAGCGAGCCTTGCAGCACCATCGCGAGGTCGTAGACCTCCCGCGCGCTCGCCGCCGGGAGACGCAGGTGCACCGCGTCGACGCCGTGCGGCACGGCCAGCTCGATTCGGCGGACCTGCTCCAGCGGCTCCAGCGCCGGATCGGTGATGAGATGAAGCTGCGGTCGATCCATGACAGTCCCGACACGAAAACGCCCCCGTCGCGCCAGGTTCCCGGAGGAACGGACGGACGAGGGCGTGCCACGAATCGGTAGCTTCTCTGGTCCGCACCTTCCTCCGCCGGCATTGACCGGATCAGGTTCCGAGGGTGTGATCTCAGCCTCGATTCGAGGCACCCCTGGCGCGTTGCCGGCAGTCTACCACGGGGCCACCGGCGAGTTGGCCACCGCGATACCGTATAGTTGTGGACAAATCACCGACACGCAGCATCGAGGGACCGTTCATGAGCCGATTGCCCCACCACCTCGCATGGCTGATCGTGACGATCATTGCGATCGTCTCGGCAATCGCCAGCCCGGCCACAGCGCAGGACGCCACACCACCCGATCCCGGCTTCGAGACCAACGGCGCGCTGCCGTGGGAAGAGCCGCCCGGCGCGATGGAGTTCATCGTCTGGGAGGTCAGCGACGGCGACACGATCCGCGTTATCGAGCCTGGCCAGCAGGACGACCCGGATCCCTGGTGGGAACCGGTCCGGATCATCGGCATCGATACACCGGAGAGGGACGGCCCATACACCGACGAGGAGTGCTTCGGGGAGGAGGCGAGTGACTTTACGAAGCGCTTGCTGCCGCGCGGCACCGTCGTCTACCTCCAGGTCGACAACGACCCCGACATCCCCGATGATCGCGAGTTCCTCGACACGGGCATGGAGCTCGATGACAACGACCGCTGGCTGGTCCACGTCTACATCAAGGCCGAAGGCACCGAGGACTACTACCTGGTATCGGAGATCCTGGCGCTTGGCGGCTACGCCGAGGTCCCGGGCTATCGTGGCAACACCTACTTCGAACAGGAGCTCGCCGACGCCGAGGCTATCGCCCGCGAGGAGCAACGCGGCCTGTGGGGCGCCTGCGACACGTGATTGAGCCGGGCCCCGAACACATCGCGTAGCGGCGATTTGCCCACGCACCCAACCGTCGGTGGAACCACGGTCCACAGCGGGCAATGTCGCCTGGCGCTCAGGCGAGACCGTTGCGGATCGCGTAGGCCACCGCTGCCGTGCGCGAGCGAACATCGAGCTTCGTCAGGATGTGATCGATGTGGTTGGCCACGGTTCGCTGGCTCAGGAAGAGGGCGTCGGCGATCTCCTGGTTGGTGTGACCGTCCGCAAGCAGCTTCAACACCTCGAGCTCTCGCCTGGTGAGCGAATCGCCCGGCCCTTTCCGCTCGCTCCGGACAGCCGTTCCACCACCGGATTTGCTCTGAAGCAGCCGATCGATCTCCGCCTCGATCTCGGCCCGGCGAAGATGCCGCCCGGTCTCGAATTGGGACCGCCACGCATCCTCTCCCAGCTCGCGCCGGGCCATCGACGCCGCGCGCTCGAACGCCGCGCGCTCCGGAAACATGACCGTATCCGCGGTGCGCGCGAGGGCGCCGAAGAGCCGCGCGGCGACGTCGTACCGGCCGAGCGAGGTCGCGATCACACCGACCGTGCCGAGAAAAACAGAGAGGTCGTGCCGGTGCCCCGCCGCGAGGTCGACCGGCTGGTCCGCCAGCGCCGCGACTGCCGCCTGCGGGTTGCCCTGCTCGCAGGCGGTGAGGGCGAGGAAGTTTCGGGTCCAGACAGGTACGAGCTTTTCGCCGTACGCCTCCGCCGCGATCCGGGCGGCATCGAGCATCTTCGCGGCCGAGGTCAGCCGGCCGCTCCCGTATTCGACGATTCCGAGATGGTAATCGACGGTAATCTGCGCCCACTCGATGTTGTCCCGACCGTACAGCGTCCGCGCCGACTGCAGGAGCGGCTTGCTGGCGCCATAGTCGCCTCGATCCTCGGCCATGATCGCCAGCATCAGCGTGACCACGGCCTGACGGCGGCTGTCGTCGATGTCTCGCGCCAGATCGAGCGCCTGTTCGAGATATGCCGTCGCGTCGGGTCGTTCCAGCATCTGGGCCAGGTGTCCCGCCCAGCACAAGGCGTCACTGCGAGTGATCGCCTCCATCCTCGGGTGTCGCTCCAGCAGGCGCTGGAACCAGGCCAGGCCCTCGGCCTGCCGGCCCGACGGGTACCACAGCCATCGCGTGTCGATCAGGAGTCGGGCCAGGTCGTCCAGCCGATCCGCCTCATCGAGCCACCGCAGGGCGGCCACCAGGTTGACCCGCTCGTCTTCGAGAAAGTCGAACCACGCGGTATCACGCACCGGATCGACGGGAGGTGCGTCGGCAATCACCGCCAGGCACCAGTCGGCATGACGATCGCGAACCGCGCGCTCCTCTCCGCTGTCGACAAGCCGTGCATGGGCGAACTCCCGAATCGTCCCGAGCATGCGATAGCGACTCTGGGCGCCATTGCCATGCGTCACCTGCACCAGGCTCGCGTCAACGAGCGATGTGAAAGCGGTTGCGGGATCGACGTTATCCACCTGGATCACCGCCCGGGCCGCCTGCTGAGTGAACTCCCCCGGGAACACCGACACCTGCATGAAGGCGCGACGCGCATCGGAGTCGAGCAGGTCGTATCCCCAGGCGATGGCGCCACTGAGTGAGCGCAGGCGCGACGGCGCGTCGACGTGACCGCCTTCGAGCAGCAAGGTCTCGTCGTTCAGGCGCGCGAGGATATCGCCAGTCGACATCGCGCCGGAGCGCGCCGCCGCGAGCTCGATCGCCAGCGGCAGACCGTCGAGTCGACGGCAAATCTCGACCACACGCGCCGACGTTTCCGGGGAAGGATCGAAGGTTGACCGAATGGCCCGCGCGCGCTGGAAAAACAGGTCCACGGACGCATAGCTGCCCGGATCACCGAGCTCAGCCTCGTCAGGCACTGGCATCGGCGGCACCAGGAAGCGCCGCTCACCCGTGACGTTCAGCGGAACGCGGCTGGTGACAAGGGCCTTGATGCGCGGGCAGCGCTCCAGCAGAGAAACCAGCCAGGCTGGCGAGTCGGCCAGCAGATGCTCGAAATTATCCAGCACCAGCAGGAGATGCCGGTCACTCAGCGTATCCACCAGCGAATCGAACAGCGGGCGGTCGCCACGCTCGTTCACTACAACCGCCCTCGCCACGGACGGAAGGACCTGCTCGGGTCGCTGTTCGGCAGTGAAGGTGAGGTAGCGCACGCCGTCGTCGAAATCGGGCTCGACGCGACGCGCCGTTTCGAGCGCCAACCGGGTTTTCCCGACGCCGCCCGGCCCGGTGATCGTCAGCAGGCGCGTACCATCTCCGTCCAGCATCGACAGGATGATCTGCAGCTCAGCATCGCGACCGACGAAGGACGTCAACGGGACCGGCACGTTCGAGCCGGTCACGGCACGCACCTGCCGCAACCCGGGCCCCGGCTCACGGTGGCTGATCGCGCGCAGATTGGACATGGACGCTATCCTGGTCCGTCAGGCCATGAACACGTGCGTGATCATCTTGCTCCTGCGTCTGGCATATGTCAACTCCCGGCGGGATATGGAATCACCTTGCGCCCCCATATCGCTGCGAGTGCGAGAATCGGAATCACTCCACTGTCAACTCGTCGAAGAACGCGAGGAAAGAGGGCAGCCACGCATCGAACGATGTCTCGGACGTCGCGAACTCGAACACCAGGAACGTCTCGGGCTCGCGCAACGGCACGGCCACGATGAGCACGAGCATCCGGTCGAACGGCGGGTCGAGAACGGTGCGCGCCAGCACCAGCGCCACACCCGCGCCGTCCGGAACGGAACCGGCGAGCGCAGGAGCCATGGCCGCCTCGAGACCGCGGAGCCGGCTCGTATCGGTGCCGAAGGTTCGCGGGAACGAGAGGAACAGCGGCGAAGGATCGAGCGAGAGCTCGCCGCCCGGCGGCACGCCCGCGATAGACCACGCGACTTCCTCCGGCGAGGCTGGCTCGTCGACGTGATCGACGTACTGGGTTGCCAGCGCCTGCCCGTCGGTCGACTGGAATCTCAACCCGTCTTCACCCAGGAACCAGTCCGTGTCGCCAGGCTCCCACTCGTCTGTCCAGGTGTAGGAAAACCCGGCCGACTCGCTGGTGAAGGCGTTTCCCTGGATCGGCGACGCGATGCCGGGATCCGGCGTGTCGCTGAAGGCGCACGCCCGCAGACCGTTCGCGCTCGCGAGCCAAAGCGTGTCATCGACCACGAGAAATCCCCAAATATCGTCGGCCGCGGCGTTGCTGCCTGGCTCCGGGACTTCCCAGCGCGGCTCGCCGGTTTCCAGGTCGATCGCCTGCACGACCTGGTGCGTCTCGAACGACGCACCATCGTTCACGAGCAGGTAGGCCGACCTTCCCGCGAGCATGAGCTCGAAAGCGGTGCCGAAGCGCGGTGCGTAGCTCCAGCGGATCTCCCCCGTCGTCAGGTCGAACGCGCTCAGGCCGGAGCTGTCGCTGACGACCATTGTCGATCCCGCAAGCGCCAGCCGCCCCCTGAACGGCATCGCCTGCCGCAGCTCGATACGCCGTCGCTCCGCGCCGCTGTGAAGGTCAAGCTCGATGAGATCCAGCGGATCACACACCCACACCCCATCGCCGGCAATCAGCGGTGCCGTCTGCACTGGTCGGTCGAGCTCGAGCTCCCACAGCGCATCGCCGGATCCGAGCGAGAATGCACGCACCTGGTTCGTCTCGGTCGGATCCGACCCGACGAGGATGTCGTCGCCGACGGCAATGTCGGACCGCTCTCCGAGTTTCAGGTCGCGCCGGTCCCACGCCATCAACCCAGTCGTGGCGTCAATCGCCAGCGGCCCGTCCGACGTGCTGACAATCACGAAATCGTCGACGACGACCGTGCGCCCCTGCGCGCGAGCCTCCACCTGCCAGACATTGGCCCCACTGCCATCGAGCGCCATCGCGGATACCGTATCCGGCGCATCGTCGCGCCCCAGCCGCTGAACAATGGCCGTGCTGGGGGCGATCGCCAACAGCGCGTCCGCACCCACAGCCCGCCAGCGCTCCTCGCCGGTGACGGCATCGAGCGCAAACACCACGCGCTCATTGCTGTCACCGAAATACCCGCGCGCGTAGATCACACCCTGCCGTGCGAGGAGCCCCGCTTCCTCGACAAGACCGCGGGTGAACGAGACGCCCTCCAGCAACCGGTCGCCCACCACCGGGATACCGGTGAACGACGGTTCCGGCACCCAGTTGGTGTTGGCGGGGACGGCGCCAGTCATCGCGACATTGCCCGACGCGGATCTGGGCACTGGCGACGGTTGCTGGCTCGCGGCGCCGGGCGTGATCCCGAGCAGCAGCGAGCTACCCAGGGCCGCCATTCCACCTCCAAAGGCGCGGCGCGTGATTCGTCGGCTGTTCATCGCAGGTCCCCCCACCGAGCTCGAAACCCGTCAGCGGCGTTTGTGCCATGCCAAACAGACGCCGGCTCGCCGCCAAAGGTTCCCTGACAGTGGGGATGCTACGCAACCTGCCCAGCAGACTCGTCCATCTGTGGGCGGACATGCGGCAGGCTATCCGTCCGGGCAATCGACACGGGGATGGTCCATCGCGACGGGACCTGGCCGAATCGCGATCCGGGGATATTTTTGATCAGTCAACAACGTCCCGGTCGACGATGCTGTTTGTCTCCGCGACCTGGGCGAACCAGCGACCGCTGTCCTTCGGGGTGCGCCGCTGCGTCGCATAGTCGACGTGAACGATGCCGAATCGCTTCGAATACCCCTCGGCCCACTCGAAGTTGTCGAGCAGCGACCACGCGAAGTACCCCTTCAGGGGCACGCCAGCATCGATCGCATCCAGGCAGGCGCCGAGATGCCCCTGGAAGTAGGCGATCCGCTTCGGATCGCGGAGCCGACCGTCGATCGGCGCCTCATCGTCCCAGGCCGAGCCATTCTCGGTGACAAAGAGCGGGCCGGGCGCGTAGTCGCGATGCAGTCGCTCCAGTAAATCCGCCAGCCCCTTCGGCTCGACCAGCCAGCCCATGGCGGTCCGCTCGCCCTCCGGCTGCGGCGCCTCCGGATCGGCCGACACGTAGTCGGGGTTGTAGTAGTTGACCCCAAGGAAGTCGGTCGGGCGCGAGATGAGCGCCATGTCGCCGTCTTCGATCTCCGGCATGTCGTCGCCGGCCTCGCGCACCATGTCCTCCGGATACGCGCCCTTGTAGAGCGGATCGAGCCATATCCGGTTGCGGATGCCATCCACCAGCCGCGCCTCGTCTTCATCGGCGGCAGTATCGTGGATTGGATAGACCGATGTTGGGTTGAGCGAGATGCCGACCTGCCCGCCATCGACCGTGTCGCGGATGACGTCGACCGCCGTGCCGTGCATCCGAAGCAGGTTGTGCGCGGCGGCGAGACCGGCGGCGCGGCTGGTCTCGCCCGGCGCGTGGATACCCCACCAGTAGCCGAGAAAGGCGGCGCAGAAGGGTTCGTTGATCGTGATCCAGTTGCGCACGCGATCCCCGACACGCCGGGCGACCGCCTCGGCGTACTCGCCGAAGGCGCCCGCCACGTCACGGTGCGTGAGCCCGCCCTCCTCCTGCAACGCCTGTGGCAAATCCCAGTGGTAGAGCGTCAGCCACGGCTCGATCCCCGCTTCGAGCAGTCCGTCCACGAGCCGGTCGTAGAAGTCAAGCCCTCTCGCGTTGACCGCGCCGATTCCGTCCGGGACGACGCGCGGCCACGCCACCGAGAAGCGGTACGCGGCGATGCCCAGATCCCGCATCAGCGCGACGTCCTGCGGCCAGCGGTGGTAGTGATCGACGGCGATATCACCGGTGTCACCCCCGACGACCCTGCCCGGCGT
>CBFGRG010000148.1:0-7477 GCA_965651105.1 uncultured bacterium
ATTCGCTCAGAGTTCCTGGAGATGATTCCCTACCTCGGCGTGATTCTGCTCGTCATCGTTCTCGGCCGGCGGGCACAGCTCCCGGCGGCGCTGGGACTGGCGTATCATCGAGGAGCGAGAGGCACGTAGCCACGACAGCGATGAAGGGATGCGATGGCGATGGTGACCAGGCGATTACTCGGGTTCGTGATGCTCATCGGATTGCTGATGCCCGGGGCGCTGGCGTCGCCCGCGGCGGCCCAGACGACGGTCGACAAGGTTGGCATCGTCACCCCGGCGAGCCGGTCCAACCAGGGGTGGGACCAGCAGGGCGTTGATGCGCTTGTCGCAGTCGGCGAGGAGCGCGGGATCGACGTCGAGGTCGTCGAGAACGCCGGGTATGACGACATCACGCCGATTCTCAACGATCTCGCAGACGACGGTGTCGATCTCGTCATCTGCCACGCGGCTGGTTACCAGACCGTGTGCCCCGAGTGGGCAGCATCGTCCGGCATCCCCGTGGTGGTGACGGAGAACCCCGGCGCGGTGACCGACGGGCTCGTGTCCGACACCGAAACGCAGGCGCAGGAGGTCGCCTATCTCGCCGGGGTGATGGCCGCGCTGGAAACGACGACCGGCACGGTCGCCGTGGTCGTTTCGGGCGAGCCGCCGACGTGGAACTACATGACCGCCGGCTTCGCCCAGGGCGTGCACGACACGAATCCGGATATCGACGTGCTGTACAACGTGATCGGCGAGGCCGCCTACGATGACGCGCCGAACGCGCGCCGGGTGACCGAGACCGTGATTGCCGCCGGAGCCGATATCGTCTTCGGCATGGGCGATGGCGCTTCGTTCGGGATGATCCAGGCGATCCGCGAGCACAATGCGGATGCGGCTGACGGACCCATCGTTCGATTCATCGACGTGATCGGTGACAAGTCGGACTCCGACGCGGCCGAGTTCCTGCTTTCCTCGGTGCTGTTCGACTACACCGGCGTGTTCAACCAGTATCTCGACGACATCGAGGCCGGGACGTTCGGAACGGTCTTCACCATGAGTCTCGAAAATGAGGGTGTGCGATTGCTCGACCCACCGATCGAAGTTGGCGACGAAACCATGGCGTCGGTGGAGGAGGCGACCCAGGGGATCCTCGACGGGGAGATCGAGGTGCCGGCGATCGCGGACGCCGGTGAGTTGTCCGACTTTCTCGACTCCCTGAGCGCGGACCAATGATAGGCGAGCGGCAGGACCGGCCGGCGTGGCCACGGCTGACACTGGCGTCGGGCCCGGTCGACGTGCCGGTGGAAACGCTCGGCGCGGTGCAGCGGCCGGTGCTCTACCACTACGATCCGGCGTTCATCGCGGTGTTCGAGCGGGTCAACGCGTTGCTTGCCGATGTGTTCCAGACCCGGAACGACACCGTGATCATGCAGGGAGAGGCGGTGCTGGCGCTGGAGGCGGCGGCCGCGTCGCTGATTCGACCCGGCACCAAGGTCCTCAACCTCGTCTCTGGTGTCTTCGGGGATGGATACGCCGGGTGGATCGAGCGGTACGGCGGGGAGGTCATCGAGGTTCGGGTGCCGTACAACGAGGCAATCGACCCCGATCAGGTGCGCGCGGCGCTCGACGCGCATCCGGATATCTCGGTGATGGCGGCGGTCCATTGCGAGACGCCATCCGGCACGATGAACCCCATCGGCGAGATCGGCCCGATGGCGCGGGAGCGCGGCGTGATCACGATCCTCGATACAGTGTCGGGCCTCGGCGCGGAGGAATTCTCGCCGGAAGCGTGGGGCATCGATGTCGCCATCGCTGGACCGCAGAAGTGCCTGAGTGGCGTGCCGGGGCTCGCGCTCGTCGCGGTCAGTGAGGCAGCGTGGGCGGCGATGGAATCGGTCGAGAATCCGTTGCGCGGCAGCTACCTCTCGCTGCTCGACTGGAAGACAACCTGGCTCGATCAGCGGCGGTTCCCGTTTACCCCATCGGTGGCCGATATCTACGCGCTGGAGGCAACCCTCCAGCAGGCGCTCGACGAGGGCATGAAGGCCATGGCCGAGCGGCACCGGCGGATCGCGGCGGCGTGCCGCGCGGCGGTTCGGGCGCTTGGTCTGGAATTATGGGCGGCGCGGGATGAGATCGCGGCGCCGGGGTGCACGGCGGTCGCGGTGCCGGACGGTACGACCGCCGAAGCGATCATCCGGACGATGCGAGACCGTTTCGGGGTCATGATCTCGGGTGGGTATGGCGACCTCACCGGGAAGCTGTTCCGGCTTGGTCACATGGGGGTCTCGGCGCACCCCACAGCGTTGTTCGCCCAGCTCGGCGTGTTGGAGCGGACGTTGCTCGACCTGGGCGTCGAGATTGCACCGGGTGCAGGCGTTGGCGCGGCGGTCGAATCGCTCGCTGATTGGAATTCGGCCAGTCTGTAGGCCCGGCCCTCACTATTCGCCCTCGTTCAGGCGTCGGTTGGGAGATCGTCGAGATCTTCGCCGGACCAGAGGCGCGAGAAGATGACGATTTCGACGACGAACATCGCCGTCGTTGTGATCGCCGAGGCGACGCACCACTGGCAGATCGCCTCCAGAACCTCGATCTCGATCCAGGTCAGCCAGGCCGAATAAAGCGTGCCCGCGCCGGTGATCGCCAGCGCCGCCATGCTTGCCGGCAACAGCAGCGCCGGCCGGAGCAGGCGCGCCAGCGTGAGCCCGACGAGCGCGATGTACATCAGCAGCCCGAAAATGGCGATCGGGATATCGAAGACCTCGGAATACGCGCTGGCCTGGACGACCTCGCAGTCGCCGAGGCCGCAGACCAGCGCGTCGAGATCGTAGTGCACCCAGACCAGATAGGCGCCGATGCCGACGCCGACCAGACCCAGCAGCAGCGACAGGCGCAGCAGGCGGGTCACGGGTTCAGGCCTCGATACGCTCGCCGTCGAGCGCGGCCTGGAGCTGGTCTTCCAGCCTGTCGTAGCCCTCGAGCGTGTACTGGACGAGCTGGTCGTTGATCAGGAAGCTCGGCGTGCCCTGGACGCCGCTGTCGACGGCTTCCTGGCGGATCTGCAGCACCTCATCCTGGTTCGCGCCGGAGTCGAGACACTCGTCGAACGCCGCGGTGTCGAGCTCAAGGTCGGCGGCCGTCTGCTTGAGCATTTCGTCGGAGTAGACGCCGGCGTTCTCGGCGCCCTGAGCAGCGAACAGCGCTTCCGAGTAGGCCCAGAATTCGTTTTGATCGGCGGCGCACATGGCCGCTTCGGCCGCCTGCACCGACTCGTTCTCGGGCGAATCGAGCGGCTGCTGGCTGATGATCGGCATCGGTCGCCACTCGACCTTGACCTCGCCGTCGGTCACGAAATTGTTGATCACCTTCGGCAGGTCCTCATCGTCGAACTGCTTGCAGAACGGGCACTGGAAATCACTGAAGACGACGAAGGAGACCGGGGCCTCGGGATCGCCGAGCACGCGTCCGTCGGCGGGAATCTGGTTCCATGCGACCGTTTCGCCGGCGCCGCTGTCGGAATCGTCGCGGTTGACGAAGATCAGCACCGCGGCCAGCACGATCGCGGCGGCAATGGCGATTCCGCCCCACATCATCATGCGCTGGCGTTGCGCGCGCCGTTTCGCCGCGGCCTGACGGGCTGATCGCCGGGTCGCCTTTGGCGGGCGACGGGTATCCTTCGAATTTCTGGACATGCTTCACTGCTCCGGTCGTTGTGCGAGGCCCACGCTTCACCAATAGTAGGCGATCGCGGTAATCGATGGCACTGCGCATCGTGGCGTCGCTGCCCGAGCGGTACCATGTTGACGGGAGCGGTCATATCTCAGGGCCTCGTACAATGGATACATGGATTGCTGACCGACGCGCTGGGCTCGGGAGAGCCGGAAGGAGGCCCCATGGAGACAATCGAGATCACGCCACGAGGCGAAACAACGCCGCTGAGCAGCATTCTGGTGCCGCTGGATGGCTCGGACGCGGCGCTCGAGGCGATTGACTATGCGAAGGCCTTCCAGGTCGATCGGGTGGTGTTCCTCCGCGTGCTCGGCGGGGATCCTCCGGGTGAGGAGGGCGCGCTCGATATCTTCTCGAGGTGGCGTCACGAGCGCATCGGTGCGGTCGAGGCGGAGCTCGACCGTATCCTCAAGGAGCATGGCGATGCCGCTCGGTCGGTGGAGCGAGCCGTGCGCTACGGCGACCCCGCGGAGGAAATCATCCACGCGTCGGAAGACTTCGACATGGTGGCGATGTCGTCGAAGGGGCGCGGTACCGTCGGCAGGGGCGTGTTCGGCAGTGTCGCCGACCGCGTCGTCCGGTTTGGCATGCGGCCGACGCTGGTCACGCGGGTCGACGACACGCCGATCACGGAGGCGTTCCCGACGCGGGTGATGGTTCCCCTGGATGGCTCGGCTCTCGCAGAACAGTCACTCCCCCTGGCGACCCGTCTCGCCGCGATGACGGATGTGCCGATCCACCTGGTTCGGGTGGTGGGCATGGACGAGATCCTGGCGACCGTCCGTCGACATCGCAAGGGTGATACGTTCGATGCGACGGTGCTGGGAGACGACGATCCCTACGAGATCGCTCGCGGGATCACCGAGCAGGAGGCGGGTGATTACCTCGAATCCACCGCCGCGCGCCTGCGGGAGGCGGGGTACGAGGTGACGACCGAGATCCGCGGCGGCACCCCGGCGTTCGAGCTCGCCTGGGCGGCTGGCTCCGACGACCTGGTGGTGATCACCTCTCGCGGACAGGGCGGCCGCAAGCGCTGGATGATCGGCAGCGTGGCCGAAAAACTGATCCGTGAGTCGGAAGCGCCGGTGGTGGTTGTGCCGATCGACCGTGACGACGCCGGTGCATGACCGGCCTGCAACTGGAGGGGCTGGCGCCATCGGCGGAATCGCCCTGGCGACCCGGTTCCTGCTCGAGCTGGCGATGCTGGCGGCGTTGTTCGCCTGGGGTATTCGGGTGGTCGAGCCGCTCTGGCTGAGCGTGATCATCGGGGTTGGCGGGGCAACGGCGGGGATCGTCGTGTGGGGCGCATTCATCGCGCCGCGTGCGCCGCGGCGGCTCGCTGATCCGGCACGCCTGGCGCTGGAGATAGCGGTGTTCGGGCTTGCTGCCCTGGGACTTGTGTCGGTTGGATTGTCCGGCTGGGGGATGGTGTTGGCTGTTGTCGCGGCGTTGAACATCGCGATCCTGCAGCTAATCGGGCTTCGCTGACACGTAGAAGGGGAGGCGTGATTTCGCCTCCCCTTCCTCTATCGGTATTGTCCGCTGGACGATGCTACTTGTCGTTCTTGACGTTGTCGATGGCGTCGCTGACAGCGTCCTTCGCATCGCCCATCTTTTCCTTCGCCTTGCCCTTGGCCTGGTCCAGCTTGCCTTCGGCCTCCTGATTCTCGTCGCCACGGAGGTCGCCGGTTTCTTCCTTGACCGAGCCCTTGGCCTGGTCGAACGCGCCCTTGATGCGATCACGATCAGCGTCTGTCATGTATCCCGTCCTTTGGTGTAGGCCATTTTGCCGTGCCATCGCGAAAGCGACGGCACCTGGCTACCACGCAGGTTCTGTGCCGCTGGGATCGGCTGAGTGATCAGGCGATCGGGATTGTCTTTCTCGGCGGCGTTTCCTCGTCATCGCTGGGCTTGGGGATACGCACCTGGAGGACGCCATCCCTGTACTCGGCCGAGATGTCGTCCTCGTTGATACCTTCCGGAAGTGCGAAGCGCCGGTAGAAGCTGCCGGAGAATCGCTCCATCCGGTAGTAGTTGTCCTCGTCGACTTCTTCGTCCGACCTGCGCTCGCCCTGAATCACCAGGTCGCCGTTTTCAACCGCGACGCTGATGTCGTCCCGGTCAACGCCAGGGAGCTCGGCGGTGACGACGAGGTTGCCATCCTTCTCGTAGACATCGGCCGAAGGTGACCACGCGTGGCCCGAGCGACCGGCGCGGCTGACCCCGCGCAGGAACGGCTGCACGGAGGGGAAGCGGCTGCCGAACATGCGGTCCATCTCGCGTTCGAGCTCGTTGATCATCGTGAAGGGGTCCCAGCGCCGTGGCCGGGATTCCGGAACGGTGGCGAGATTTCGGTCGCTGGAGGTGTTGCCGTTGTCGGACTTCCTGGTGCTCATGTGACGCTCCTTTCCGTACTGTGCGGATATGGCCCGTGTGACGGGAGACCTGGCAGCGTTGCAGCAGAACGCGTGCCGCGACGCGTCACCTGCGTTGCCGATGTACGGTGGGAGGGGGTCAATCGAACACGATGGTCTTGTGGCCATCGACGAGGATTCGGTCTTCGACGTGCCAGGCCACCGCGCGAGCCAGCACCGCGCGCTCGATTTGCCGCCCGACCCTGCGCAGGTCGCGCGTGGTGAACCGGTGATCGACCCGATAGACATCCTGTTCGATGATCGGTCCGGCGTCGAGCTCGCTCGTGACATAGTGAGCCGTCGCGCCGATGAGCTTGACGCCGCGCGCCGCAGCCTGGGCGTATGGGTTCGCGCCGACGAATGCCGGCAGGAAGCTGTGGTGGATGTTGATGATGCGGTGTTGCCACTTGTCGACAAAGACAGGTGACAGGATTTGCATGTACCGGGCGAGGACGATCAGGTCGACCTTGCCGGTCAAAAGCTCCAGGTGGCGTCGCTCTGCTTCGTCACGGGAATCGGGCGTCACCGGCACGTGATGGAAGGGAATGCCCCACGGCTCGACGATGCTCGCGGATTCCGCATGATTGCTGATCACCATCGCGATGTCGGCGCGAAGGTCGCCCGTCCGCCGTTGCCAGAGCAGCTCGAGAAGGCCGTGATCCTCTCGGGACACGAACACCGCAATGCGCTTGTAGTCATCGGCGAGGCTCAGCTGCCAGTCCATCCCGTATCGAGTGGCCACAGGTTCGAACTCCCGTTCGATTGCCTCCGCGCGTGCCGCGAGATCGGGAAGCTCGAACGCGACACGCAGGAAAAACCTGCCACCGAACGGGTCGGTACTGTGCTGGTCGGAATGGACGATGTTGGCGCCGTGCTCGAACAGGAACGTCGAGATCGCCGCGACGATGCCGGGGCGGTCGGGACACGCGACGAGCAGGCGTCCACGGCTGGTCATGCTGAGCGCGCTCCAGTTGGTGACGGATCGGGTGAGGACGACGGTGTCGGCCGTCCTCACTCCTCCATCATGCTCCTGTCGCCTGTGAGGCGCAACTGAAGTGCGAGTTATCAGCGCGAGATTCGACCCGTCGTGTCGCCCCTGTGGCGGCTGTTCATCGGGGGGCGTCACAGGGACGGCAAGGAGGTGTTTACAGCACTATTCAGGTCAGTTGGGTGACACGCTGTGGCCGCTGCGCGACCACCGGGCGGACCCCGCACACAGGGTGCGGGGCTACAGACCTCGCCTCCGGCGCGGATCGGGGAGGACCGCCCCTACGGCCCAACTTCTCCGAAAACCGCTCTAATCCATCGCGGTTTCAGCGTGAATGGTCATCGCGTCGCGGAGGTACGTGGCA
>CBFGRG010000149.1:0-7427 GCA_965651105.1 uncultured bacterium
ATCGCCACCCGGGGTCGTGTGGTGTCACTGCTGAAGCGGGCGGTTACTGCGCCGCCGCGCCAAGCACCTGCAGCTCGCCGGCGATGACGATCGTGCCCGGCTGCTCACCGGTGGTCGCCAGCGTCTCCGGGGCGACCGACAGCAGCCACGGGCCACTCGCGCCAGCCGTCTCCGGCACGCTGAACATCACCGAGCCAGTCACGGTCTGACCGGTCTGGACCGGCTCCTCGGGGAAGACCTCGACGTTCTGGATCGACGAGATCGCCGCCAGGATATCGAACATGTAGACCGTTCCGGTGGCATCCGAGAGCTCGAAGTCGAACATCGACAGCGTCATCGGCGCGCCATCGACGCGCACGGTCACGTCGCACTGGACCCAGACCATGCCGGCCTCGGGCGTTCCGAGATCCGTCGGCGCGGCGGTGCCGCAGTCGGCGAAGAAGGTGCCGCCGCCGACACACGCCGAGCGGAAGTTGAAGTCCTGCTCGCTTTGCGGAATCTGGTCCGGGCTGGTCGAGGCCCAGCCAATGGCATCGCAGCTGCCCGGCGTGTCCTGCGCCTCGTACTGGCTGACGTCGCCACTCACGGCGAAACCAGTGCCCTGGGTCGTTGTCGTTTCCGTTGTGGTCGTCGTGGCCGTTTCCGTGGACGTCCCCACCGGAGTGGTGTCGCCGGTGGTGGCAGTCGTCCCACCAGCGCCGAGTAGCGACAGCACCGTGGCGCTATCGAGCTCGCTGAAGGCCGGGGTGCCATCGACCTGGATGGACGCCTGCGCGTCAGGCAGCGCGACCGGGAAGTCGCTGACCGGCGCGAGGATGATCTGCACCCGGAACTCGGTCGGGTCGGTGAGCACGTCGGCGAAGGCGAGCAGCGCGATCGGCGTGCCGTCCTTGTCGCCGGTGTTCAGCGACCACGCATGCCCGCTCGGGAGCGTCTCGATGGTCACTTCCTGGACATTGGTCGCGCCAAAGCTCTCGAAGAAGCCCGTATTGAACTGCGCCAGCGACATCTGGGCGTCGGAGCTGGCACTCGCGGTGCGAGCGTAGGCGAACATCGTGGTCGGGCCGGCCGCGTGCGTGAAGAACGCGATCTCGTCCGGCGTGCTGCTCGCCTCGTTGAGCGTCCACGGGCCGCCATAGGAGACCGTGACGCCATTGACGACGACGCTTCCTGCCTGGCCGCCGGCGACCGCCGTCTCCGTGGTCACCGGGGTTTCAGTGGCCGTACCGGCAACCGGAGTCTCGGTGGTCTGCCCCGTCACGGGGGTCTCGGTTCCGCCCAGTGGCGGAAGCGTCAACCCACCGGCAGGAGTCGTGTCGGAGACAGCCGTCTCGGTGGTCTGCCCGGTCACGGGAGTCTCGGTGCCACCCAACGGCGGCAGGGTCAGGCCGCCAGCGGGGGTCGTCCCGGTGCCAGCCGTCTCGGTAGCGACAGCAGTCTCGGTTTGAGGAACAACACCGCCACCCTGAATCACGCCGTCGAGCTCGGCGCCGGTGAACTGGGCAAACGGCGAGCCAGCCCCGTTGATGTCGATGTCGGCGTTGGCCGAATCAACCGCATCGGCGAACGACGAGGAAGGCGCCAGCAGCATGTCCGCCAGGAACGTGCCGGGGACGTTGGTGATGTTGCCCACCATCAGGGCAGCGTAGGGCATGCCACTCTGCGAGAGGGTGTACAGATGCCACGCCGTTGCCGGGTCGGCGGTCAGCGTGCCGCTATCGACAAGCTGGTGATCGCCATCGCCGAACTCGCTGAAGAAGCCAGTGGAGAACTCCTCCAGCCCCACACCGGCATCGGTGACGGTCGGGTCGGGGACCTCACCGTGGATGAAGATCGTTCCCTGAAGCTGCGTGTGTGTCAGGAACGCCGAGCTGGCGTCGGAAATATCGGCTTCGTACTGCCAGGTTGGCCCAAAGGTGATCGTGGCCGATCCCGCGGTCTGTGTCTGCGTCTGGCCGGTCGTCTGTGCCAGCGCTGCGGCCGGCTGCGCGACGGCGACGACCGCCAGCATCAGCGCAACCAGCGACGCGACCAGTGCGCGCGCGCCTCGAGGACGTGTCATCAATCTATTCCTCCATGTGATATCCGAGGCAAAAGGTCTGACGGATCGATGTGGAAATCTGCTCGAGATCATCCCGAACCGATGGACGATTCCCTACCGTCCATTCATCACGACGATGATCCGGTCGATCCGGTTCCATCCCGGATGGCGCCGCGCTTGCGTCCGCGCCACCCGGAATTTATATCACGACATGCTAATTTAGGATGCGTTCAATTGAGTTCAGGCGGGAAAGAGCAACCCTGTGGCTCCTTCGGGTTTGGCGCTGGAGGCAAACATCGCGGCGACCTGAACGGCGAAGAGCACCATGCCGGCGGCAACCACACCCTGCGCAACAATCATGGCCGAATCCGGGCCGTCACCGTACATGCGCCACGCCACCGCCACCATCCCTGCCGCCACTCCCACCGCGACGATGCCGACCTGTGCCGCCGCGAGGCGCGGCCATCGCAGTCGGGTCCCGGCGAACCCGGGCACCAGCGCGTAGCCGAACCCGGAAATCAGCAGACCTGCCCAACCGAACAGGTTGGATATCGCGTGCGCCTGGCGCAACCGCGCGCCGGTGGCGGGGTCGATCGCGAAGATAGCTCCGAGGATGATACCGATGAGCAGGAACACCGCCGCGATGGCGATCCCCAGGCGCGATGGACCGCGCAAATGAACGACGTGCGGCGCGGCATTGACCAGCAGCAAGGCCAGCGCGAGCGCCTGGATCGGCCCGGCCACGAAGAAGAGTGCCTCCCAGTCCATCGCAAGCGCCACCACCATGAACGGCAAACCCACGGCGACGACAATGTAGTGCCAGCGGATCGCCGCCACCGACGCCCAGGGACGTTGGGACCAGCGCGAGAGCACGTGATAGCACACGCCGGAGGCCATCGAGAGGAAAAAGCCGACCAGCAGCATGTGCGCCCACACAAGATCCCAGCGGCCGCGGTCGGGACGCCACCAGACCAGCGCCACGCCAACCGCCAGCCCGAACACCAGCCAGGTGCCCGACAACCGCATGAACTTCGTCGCGATACGATCAACGGTCGCCTGCTGGGCGAACCGCAGCGGTGCCGCGTCGCCTGACGGGTCCTGCTTGAAGAGCCCGACGATGTTGACCATGAAGAGCACGCCGCCAATCAGCGCGAGCATCTCACCCAGGCCGCGTATGACGTCGTTGCGGGTGCCGATCCCGACGAAGGCGAGCCACCCTCCGGCGACGCCAGCCGCTACCTGCGCCACCAGCAATCGGGAGGATCGCCACGATCGGCGCGCGAACACCGGTATGATGCGGATATTGACACCGTAGATCATCGGCGCGATCGCGCCGAGCACGGCGAGATGTACGGCGGCCTGCCACCAGACCGGCTCGCGCACGCTCCATCCGGCGGCCAGCGCGCTGACGGCCAGCGCGATCGGCGCGAGTACCAGCGTCACGCCCACCAGCTTTCGCTCCATCACCTGGCCCCCTTGCCTGCGGCAGGTTTGCCGAGCTTGTTGCGACCGTAGATGCGCGGCCAGAGCTGCATCACGAAGAGCACGACGGCAACAACCTGCAGAATCGCCGACGCCGTCAGCAATGCCAGGGTGAGATCACTGGCGTGGCCGGTTCGCTCGAACGGCTCGGCGAGCACCCGGCAGATGAGCCCAACGTTGAGCGCTCCAACGCCAACGAGGCCCGGCATCTCACGGTATCCGAGCGGCAGGTCGGGCTGGCGCTTGCGAGGCAGCAACCAGTAGGCGATGCCGAGGGCGAACTGCAGGAACCAGCCCACGAAGAGCATGTGACCGTGGCTGGGCGACATCCACGCCCGCCAGTCGCCCGGGATGGCGCGATCGACCAGCATGAGCCCGCCGATGACGAAGCCCAGCACCAGCCAGGCGAGCGCGGCGCGCACCATCACGATCGAGATCCTGTCCATCCGGGGTCTCCCTTTTCCACACCGCCGGCAGCGGCGCGTGTCAGGTCAAGTATGCGACCTCGGGAGCCTGGATACCCTCAAGGTCGTGTCACGATGCTGCGTTCCCGCGTGTTGACCATGATTGCCCCAGGGTGCGCCGGCAATGGCGCCCATATACAGCGACCCCCGATCCGGGAGCACGGATCGAGGGTCGTCTGGGGTACCGGGTTACGCGCAGGTGAGCCTACGCACCGTCCGGAGTGGCCACCGGCGTCGCATTCAGCCCGCTGGTGACTTCCTGCGCGTCGACGCCGGCGAGGTAGATCGGCTCACCGTTGAGCGTGATCTCCTGCTGCGCCTGCTCGATCGTCGCCGGGAACTGATCGGTGTTGCCAGTCAGCGTCGTGACGACGAAGGCGCCGTCGGCGGTCTCGCTGACGGTGGCGAGGAAGGTCAGCTGCAGGCCCTGGAGATCGAAGGTGTAGATCTTCCACACCGCGCCGTTCTCCAGCGTGCCGGAGCCGGCCTCGGTCACCGACTGCGCGCCAGCGCCCTCGAAGAACGAGCTGGAGAAGGTCTCGAGCGCGGCGCTCGAATCATCGACAGTGTCATCCGCGAACTCGCCGTAGGTGGCGAGCTTGATGCTGCCGTTCTCGGCATCGACCTGGGTCAGCGTTGCCTGGCTCTCCATCGAGCTGGTCGGGTCGTACTCCCAGTCGCCAGACCAATCAACCTCGGTCTGACCAACGGTGACGGGCTTCTCCGCCGCCGGAGTCGAATCCTGCGCGGCGACCGAGCCACCGACGGCCATCAGGCCGAGCAGGAGCGCCGCCATGATGGCGACTGTGCGTGTGATGCGTGTGCTCACGTGGTGCTTCCCTACCGCATGCGCCTTTCGGGGACACATGACGCGTGCAGGATCGTCCGGACATCCGGCGATCCCTGGAATGAACTCACCCGGGCGGAACCATCCTCCCGCCGGGCACCGGGGGAGTATAGAGCAAGGCCAGTGCCATGACATCAAGATGACATGAACCCGTCACCTTGGAGCCAGGAACGACACCGCCCCGAACCCATCATCACGACGGGTCCGGGGCGGCGGGTGAGACTGCCAGGTTGGGCGATTACGCGAGCAGCTTGATGGTGGAGAGGACCGGGTCGACGCCGGCCAGCTACACCATCCCCGTCAATGCATCGAATCTCACATCCACATCTGTACAACCCGGCACGTTCATGATGACCATGGTAATCACCACCGTTTCACCGGGGGAAACGTTCATGGTGTTGCCTAGCCCAGTGCCGATAATCCCACCAGAGGCGTTGCGACAAGTTCCGTCAACACCGACGTAGGAATACAACTTTCCGGTATTATTCTTCACTTCGACGTACACGTAGATCGTACCATCACCGGTCCCCGCATCTTTCATCGAGATGCTGAGAATTTCCAGATCACTCGACGAAGCCGTGGTGCGACTCGCAGAATTGGGCAATGACGCCGCACCCGTCGATCCCATGCTGGAACTGTCGGATGCGGATGGTGAGTCGGCGATAAGTATCGATGCCGTTACAGCTACCGGATCTACGCCCTGAAAGAAGGCTCGCTCTCCGTTCAGAGTTATTTCCTGCTGCGCCTGCTCAATTGTGGACGCAAACCGCTCCGTGTTGCCGGTGAGCGTGGTCACCACAAATGCACCAGCACTATTCTGATTAGCGGTTACGAGGAACGTGAGCTTCAGCCCCTGAAGATCGAAGGTATAAACCTTCCATACACCACCTTGTTCGAGATCGCCGCTTCCGGCCTCCGTGATGGCCGTTGCACCCGCTCCCGTAAAGAATGAGTCCGCAAAGACGTCCAGGGCCTGGGAAGGACCCGCCACTGTTGAGTCCATGAACTCACCGTAGGTGGCGAGCTTGATGCTACCGGTCTCAGCATCGACCTGCGTCAGCGTCGCCTGTCTGTCCATCGAACTGTCGGGGTCGTACTCCCAGTCGCCTGTCCAACTTACCTCGGTGTTGCCAACGATTATCGACGCCTGTGCAGAAGCTGTCGCCGTTGCGGACGCCGAAACGGTGCTGAAAAGCACAACCACTATCGCCAAAACAAGTCGCTTCAAGCCCAGCATGATTCCTTCCCATCGCGCCAAAGTACCGAGTCGCAGCGGCATTCGCAAGAGTCGTAGCGTTTATTTCACAATGCCCCCTCTCCGTCGAAACTCCTATTATTTGTGTGCCGGTGCCGAAGGTTTCGACCGCCCAGGCATATTGATTACAAGAACCGACGGCCGCCTGTGCCTGAACGAAAAGTCCAGAAACGGATCGATAATTAATACCGAATCCGGGTGAATCGCGTGAGATACTGGCGGCATCGCGAAGGAGGCCCCGTGATGCCGCATCGTCTGTCGCTGACGCCGCATCGGTCCACCGGCGAGCTCGCCCGTGGGTACCGCGCCTGCCGCGATCCGGTCGAACGCAGCCACTGGCAGATGGTCTGGCTCGTCAGCCAGGGCCACACCTGTCCCGCCGTGGCGCGGATGATGGGGTATCGCGCGGACAGCGTGCGCGCCGTGGTCCATCGCTACAACACCGAGGGACCCGCCGGTCTGGTGGATCGCCGCCACACCAACCCGGGGCAGCCCCCGCTCGTGGCGGACGACGATCGTGAGGCGCTGCGCGAGCGCCTGGCCGCGCCGCCTCCCGACGGCGGGCTCTGGACGGGGCCGAAGGTCGCGGCCTGGCTGAGCGAGCGGTTGGGTCGACCGGTCAGTCCGCAACGGGCGTGGGAGGTGTTGCGCGCGATCGACTACACGCTCCAGCGGCCCCGTCCTCGCGCCGCCAAGGCCGACCCCGCCGCGCAGGCGGCCTTCAAAAAGGGGGCTTGAGGCGGCCGTCAATGCTGTCCGGACGGCGCATCCCGGCGCGACGGTGACGGTCTGGGCCGAGGACGAGCACCGGCTGGGGTTGATCCCGATCCACCGACGCGTGTGGGCGCCACGCGGGCAGCGGCCCACCGCCCCCGGCGTCCGGCGCTACCAGTGGCTCTACGTCTATGGGGTGGTCCAGCCCACGACCGGAGACAGTTGGTGGTGCCTGTTGCCGTCGATGCGGACCGACGCCATGAGCGCCGCGCTGGCGGCGTTTGCGCGCGACGCGGGCATCGATGAGACCCATCGGGTGGTGCTGGTCTGGGACGGGGCTGGCGCCCACACCAGCACCGACCTGCTCGTGCCGGACGGCATCGATCTGGTGCCGTTGCCACCCTATTCACCGGAGCTGCAGCCAGCCGAACGGCTGTGGCCGCTGGTCGACGAGGCGGTGGCCAACCGCAGCTTCGCCGATCTGGACGCGCTGGAAGCCGTGCTCGTGGAGAGGTGCCGGACGCTGCGCGCGGACCGGGTCACCATCCATGACCTGACCTGCTACCACTGGTGGCCAGCCGACGCCCCGCAGGCGATCGCCGGGTGATCACCCGGATTCGGTAT
>CBFGRG010000150.1:0-7406 GCA_965651105.1 uncultured bacterium
GACCAGCCTCGATGCCGGACTAGAGTCCGAGCGCCGTCTTGTAGAGCTCGAGCTGCTGGTCGCGACCGAGGCGATCCGTGATCTCCTCGAAGTCGCTCGCGGCTCCGGCGAGCGCGTCCTCTGGTGAGGACTGCTCCGTGATGGCTTCCGAAAGCCGGATGTCGAGTGCCGTCCAGTACTCGAACGTACCGGGGATGCGGAGGTACGGGAACTGCTGCTCCGCGTTGAAATTCTCGAAGAACGCGGCGGTGTAGTCGATCGCGCCCTGCTCGTCCCAGCCCGCCTCGACGTATCCCTCGATGCTGGCCGTGCCGTTCGGTTCCGGGAAGTGGAACGTCCGGCCGGGATCGACTCCGTCCCACCCGCGCTGGGCGTAGACGATCGACTTCGGCTTGCTGGCGACCAGCGCCAGCAGGAAGTAGGTAGCCTCGGGCGCCTCGGAGAACCTCGAGATCACGCCCGACCACGAGCCGCCGGTGGTGTTGCCGACGACGTTCGGGCTGTCGACTTCGACGTCCTCGCCGGTGGTGACGTTGTGGTACATCATGGTGCCCGGAATGGGCGCGGTGGCGGTCATCCCCTTGACCGTCGAGCTGCCGCCCCGGTCGGGGGTCTCCTGCGCCAGGGCGCCGAGGTCGCCCCATGAGAACGTGAGCGCGGCGCGCCCGGCCAGGAAGTAATCCCAGCTCTCGCCGAGGCTCCAGCCAAACATCGCTTCCGGACCGTACTGGGCGAGCTCGACCAGCTTGTTGAGCGCGGCCAGGTGGCCCGGGCTGTCGATCAGCGGGGTCATGTCCTCGGGGTCGAACCAGTAGAGATTCGGGTTGTCCGGTCCGATCACGAACGGCGCGGAGAAGGACATGAAGTGGAACATGCCCTGCCCGCCTACCTTGAGGTGCATCGTCACGCCGGAGTCCGGCTCGCCGTCGCCGTTCAGGTCCTTGCCGTCGAAGTAGGCAGCGGCATCGACGAACTGATCCCAGGTGGTCGGCACCGCGAGCTCGTACCCGTATTCCTCCTCGAAGGCGGCCTGGTGCTCGGGATCCTCGAACAGGTCCCGGCGGTAGTACATCACCTGGCCGTCATGGTCGTTGGCGACCATGTATTTCCTGTCGCCGTAGCTGAGCAGCGAGCGGGGACCGGGCAGCACGTCGTCGATGTTCCACTCGGGGAACCGGCCGCTGGTGTCATCGTAGTACTCGTCGTAGGGCAGGATGAAATCCCCGGCGACGAGGTCGCCGAGCCACCACGCGCCGGCGATCGAGGTATCGTACTGGCCGCTCTGGTTGATGAGGTCCTCCATCAGCCGCGGGAAGTGCTCCTCGATGGGGATCTCGACGATATCAAGTGTGGCCCCGGTGGCTGCCTCGAACTCCTCGCGGACTTCGTAGAATGGTCCCGTGATCGCGCCTCGTTCGCCGGCGGCGTTGATCGTGACAGTGACCGTCTGGCCCTCGAAGGGCAGCTCGCCGGTAGGCGTGGCCACCACCGGCGGCACCACCTCGCCCTCCTGGGCGATGGCGGGCGCGTGTCCGACGAAGAAGTTCGCCAGGCTTGCGCTGATGCCGATGGCGCTGGCGCGCTGCATGAACTGTCGGCGATCGATCTTGCCCGTGTAGAGTTGGCTGACGAGTTGCTGAAGTTGTGTTCGCGGATCGGACACTGGAACCTCTCCTTCGTCTTGCTACCTGACCGGGATGTGGTCGCTCCGGGCTGTAACCTCCATTCCGTTGGCGCCGCGAGACGGAGGATGGAGCGGGCTCCTCCGCGCAACCCGGCGTCGACTAATGACTCCGATGTATGTCAACCATGGATCAGCCTGGCCAGGTGGGCGGACACCGCTGCCGGGTCGTCCGCCTGCCAGACGTTGCGGCCGTAGATCACGCCTTTCGCGCCAGCCGCCAGCGCCTGCTCGGTGGCGTCATAGAGAGACTCGGTCGACTCGCTCTTCGCGCCGCCGAGCACCAGCACGGGTGCCGGGCATCCGCTGATGACGTCGCGCATGCTGTCTGCATCGCCAGTCCATTCGGTCTTGATGGCGTCGGCGCCGAGCTCGACCGCCATGCGGCAGCCGAGCGCGAGCACGTCGGGGTGTTTCTTGACGGCGATTTGGGATCCCCAGGTGACAACCTCGACGATGAGCGGGAGACCGAGGCGATGCGCCTGCTCGGCGGTGGTTGAGATGGCGCGGACGTTGTCCGCGAACATGTGCCCGGTTCCCGGTTGCAGGATGAGGAACAGGATGATCGAGTCCGCGCCCAGAGCGACGGCGTGCTCCGGCGAGCAAAGGACGCGATATTGCTCCTCGTGCATCGCCAAACGCGCGTCGTCTCGGTTGATGAAAAAGTCAGCGCGCACCATCGTGGCCGGCGCCTGCCGGTTGGCGAAGTGCTTGCCGGTGAATGAGAGCACTCCGGGTGACAGCAGGATCGCATCAGGATTGCAGGCGATAAGCGTCTCGATCGTCGAGATGACATCCACGGCGCCTGGCTGTGGGCCAATGGTCAGGCCATGATCGATGGCCGCGACGAACGAGCGGCCGCTGTCGCGGTCGAAGAGCCTCCCCAGTCGTACCTCGGTTCCCTGCACGCAACACTCCTCCCCTGAAAAGGCTGGCGGTCGAATGTCCGGTACTTATCGTGATGAAGGCAGTTTATGGTTGACCCGGAAATTCGTCAATCCCGCTGGTTCGGTTGTGCGCGGGTTCCCCCTCCCCTCACACACCGCATACGTGTGCGCCGAACGGTTTTGCTTTTCAGGGAAAGATGCGAAGCGGCAACGCGTGATGGGCCCGCGCGGCGGCGATGTGGCTCGGCGCTACGGGCTCGTCTTCCAGCGGCTGGACCACCAGTCGGGGTGAGGCATGCCGGTTTCGCGGGCGGCGGCGAGCATCGCCGGGATGTCGAGCGGCAGGTGCAGGAAGGTGACCGAGATCGCGCTTCCGGCGACCTCCAGCACAGCCAGCTCGGCGGCGTCCACCGGCGTTGGCGGGAGCAGGTCCGGCGTGCCGGGCCCGGTGCCGCCGAGCCCGACACTGCCGGGGTTGAGCAGCGTCCAGTCCGCCGTCGTGCGCAGCATCGGCACGTGCGTGTGTCCACCCGCGGCGATGCCGGTCGGGACGCCTTCGAGCATCTCCGCGAGCGGCCGCTTCGAGGTGGTCGCCGAGATCACCTCTTCGGTGCCGCGCGGTGAGCCGTGGTAGAGGGTCAGCGTCGTGCCACCGGCATCGATCTCGCGGGTGAGCGGCAGGTCGGCCAGCCAGCTCATCGCCTTCCGGTCAAGCCGAGCGGCCACCCAGTCGTTGATCGCGTTCATCCTGGCCGTGTCGCTGACGGCGGCGGGGTCGTCGGCCAGCAGCCAGTCGTCAGTGTTGCCGCGCACGGTTGGGATGTCCCGCTCGATCAGCAGCGCGATCGTCTCCACCGGCCACGGGCCGGGCGAGGCGACGTCGCCGAGGCAGGCGATGCGGTCGACGCCATGCCTGTCGAGCGCGCTGAGCGCCTCGCGCAGGGCGAAGAGGTTGCCGTGGATATCGGCGATGAGACCGATGCGCATCGCAGTACCCCCTGACGAGAATCAGCTTCCTGGCTCGGGAGGCGCCTTTGTGAGCAGCGCATCGAGCGCCCGGCGAAGGGGTGGAACCTGCTGAGTCGCAACCTGCCACACAATGGCATAGTCCACACTGTCATACCCGTGGGTAATCTGGTTGCGCATGTTCACGATTCGGCGCAGGTGCGGGATGGATGAGTCCAACGTCTGGTCGTTCCTGTGGGCCTGGTTGAGCGCTTCACCCACGATCTCCGGGAGTTTGTGCAGGATCAATTGCAGGCCACGATCACGCCATATGGCAGTGATGTCTTTGCCTTCGGTGAACGACTCGATTTCCACGCACGCGTTTCGCGCGTCAAGCAGCCGCTTGGCCGTTTCTCGCTTCATAGACGGTAATCCGCTGCTCATCTATGGCAGCACGGAAGTATGGATTCGTGATCGAGGGCTCCGTGATCATCTCGATCCGGAATCCAAGCAGATCTTCCAGCGCTGCGATGAGATCCAGATAGCGTTCGGCCACGGTGTCATCGTACTCGCCGAGATCGACGACAAAGTCGATGTCGCTGGTCGCTGGATCGAATGTGCCAGTCGCCGCTGAGCCAACAAGATCGAGTTTTCTGATACCGAACGTCTGGCAGAGTGCGGCGATCGCGTCCTTGTTCTTTGCGATCAGGGGGATCATCTCGTGCCTCCGTGGCGAAGATGAGTTTGGCAGCACGACAGCCATAGTATGCATCACTGATCGGGTTGGATGACACGATCGTCCACCTGCGAACCGCGCTGCCGGGTTTCAACGGCATAACGGCATCAACTATGGATACCGAAATCGTACATTTCAGTCCGGGATCGTGATCGCGTCGAGACCCTTCTCGGGCGGCGGGTACTGTGGATCCATCTCCTCCAGCGTCTGGCGGATGGCCCGGGCGACGACGAGATCGCGGTACCACTTGCGGTTGGCCGGCACCGCGTACCACGGCGCCCGCTCGGTCGAGGTCTGGCGGATCGCTGCCTCGTAGGCTTCCTGGTAGGCGTCCCACTGCTTGCGCTTGGAGAGATCGGCCGAGTTGAATTTCCAGTGCTTTTCGGGATTGTCGAGCCGCTCCTGCAGTCGCTCCTTCTGCTCGTCCTTCGAGACATTGAGGAAGAACTTGAGGATACGGGTGCCGTTCTCGACAAGCAGCTCCTCGAAATGGTTGATCTGCTCGTACCGTTCGCGCCAGACCTCCTCCGGCACGAGGTTCTCGACGCGGACGATGAGCACGTCTTCGTAGTGCGAGCGGTTGAAGACGTTGATCATCCCCTTCGCGGGGGTGCGCTGGTGGATGCGCCAGAGGAAATCGCGATCCAGCTCGTCCTCGCTGGGCGACTTGAACGACCAGACCCGGACGCCCTGCGGGTTGACGCCCTTGAAGACGCGGCGGGTGGTGCTGTCCTTGCCACCGGTGTCGGTCGCCTGAAGGACGACGAGCAGGCTTTGCCGGTGCTCGGCGTAGAGGCGCTCCTGCAGCTCGCGGATACGCTTGCGTTCGATCTTCCTGAGCGCCTTGGCGGCTTCCTTGTCGTCATCGCCGTGGAGGTCACCGGTAGAGTCGGGGTCGGTGTCGGCGAGCCGAAAGGTGGCCGGGTCATCGATCCGATGGGTGCCGATGCGCCCGGCGATATCCTCGAACGTCTCCGTGCTCGCGCTCATGCCTTCGCTCCTCGCTCGGTGCCGGATCGGTGTGTGGACCACTATCGCGCATGGGCGATGCCAGCGTCACCCGGGAATGAAAAAAACGAACCGGCCACAGGGCCGGTCCGCTGGTCAGGTGTCTCGATTGTGCGCCGGGCTATCCTATGGGTTCACCACCAGCAGCATCAGCAGAAACATGGATATCAGGCCGGTGACGGCGAAACCTCGCAGGATCAAATCCTCGCGGGTAAGGACATCTTGCGCGCGGCGCTCGTTCTCGGTCATGAGATTGTATTTCCCCCCTTGTCGGACCCTGCTCGTCACGGCGCGCGACCTGCGGCCCTGCGAGGCTGGCCCTGGACCCCTTCGATCGGCAGTTGCGGGTGCCGATGTGAGCCTCTGCCCCTCCAGACATTGGCTCGAAGAGTGTACGTACACTGGTACGTCACCGTACTGAGTGTAGCCTCCTCGTGCCGCCATGTCAATGCGCGTCGCGATGGGGCTCAGCCAGGGTTTGGCCGCCGTTTCGGCGAGAATTCCGCGTACGTACTGGATGTTCACTGCCGTACGTACCGGTCCGTACCCCCAGTTTTCGGACGGTACTCGGTGCGGTGCGCTGTCCCTGGCTTCGATTGCACCGGCATCTGCGGGAGACTCGCCCGAGCGGCCGGATTTGTCTACAATGCGCCCTCGCACGAGATATGCCACAGGAGGTTTCCATATGTCCCGACCCAGCGCCCGCCCGACATCAGGACAGCTCCACTACCAGCGGGAACATCCGCTCGGCCTGTTCCTCCACTTCGGCATCAACACCTTCGCCGGAAAGGAGTGGAGCGATGGCACGCTCGATCCGGCGTTGTTCAACCCGACCTCGCTCGATTGCCGCCAGTGGGTCGAAACGGCGAAGGAGGCCGGCGCCGCCCATGTCATCCTCACCGCCAAGCACCACGACGGCTTCTGCCTCTGGCAGACGGAGACCACCGACTACTCGGTCGCCTCGTCGCCGTGGAAGGATGGCAGGGGCGATGTCGTCGCCGAGCTGGCGGAGGCCTGTGCGGAGCTCGGCATCGAGCTGGGACTGTATCTCTCGCCGTGGGATCGGCACGAGCCGAGCTGGGCGACCGACCACGCCGCGTACGACGCCTTCTACCTGCGCCAGCTCGAGGAGCTCACGACCCGCTATGGTCCGCTCTGCGAGCTCTGGTTCGACGGCGCGGGGTCGGAGCGGCATCCCTACGATTGGGACGCGATCATGGACGTCTGCGAGCGCAACCAGCCGGACGCGATGATCTTCAACATGGGCCGCCCGACGATTCGCTGGATTGGCAACGAGGACGGACTCGCCAGCGACCCGGTGTGGTACACGGTCAGCGAAACCGAGAAGTCGATGTTCACCGATGCGCGTGAGGGCCTCGGCGGTGGCGGATGGTACCTCCCGCCGGAATGCGATGTCTCGATCCGTCGGGGGTGGTTCTGGCACCCGGGCGAGGAGCACACGTTGAAGTCGCCGGAGCACCTGATGGCGATCTGGAACCGCTCGATCGGGCTGGGTGCGAACCTGTTGCTCAACGTGCCACCGGACCGTCGCGGCCTGATCGACGACGCCGACCGCGAGGTGCTGCTGGGATTCACCCGGTGGGTCGAAGGGCTGTACAACACGCCGCATATCGCCGCGCTTCGCCGCAAGAGCGGGTTTTACCGGGCCGGCTGGGATCAGGATCTCTGGATCAACCACCTGATCATCGAGGAGGAGGTCAGCGAGGGGCAGAAGATCGGCTGGCACCGGATTATCGATGCGCTGTCGGCGCGGGTCCTCTCCGAGGGGCAGACGGTGGGCGTGCGCCGGCATCATCACTTCCGCCGCGTTCGCACGAGCGAGGTGCTGATCGAGACCGACCGGGAGGACGACGCGATCGTCCGCGTTTCGGGGCACTACCTCGGGCTGCGGCGAATGCCGGACCTGGAGGAGCAGCCGCCGTTTCCCAGTGACCGCATCGACCGCGCCGACCACGTGGGGTGATGTCGCCCGGTGAATCGGGCTGGATGACCGGCTCCGCTAACCGCCCCAATAACCCTTGCCATCCTCCGCCAAGGGCCCGCCCCTTGTCACCCTGCACCCTGCGCCCAAGGTCCCTTGTCATCCTGAGCGGAGTGCCCGCAGGGCGCGGAGCCGAAGGATCTCTTG
>CBFGRG010000151.1:0-7382 GCA_965651105.1 uncultured bacterium
AGCGAGGCGGCCCTGCTGGCCGATGCCGAGAACTTCACGGTCACGGCGATGCGCACGCTGGCGAAGGAGTTCGGTCGCGAGCTGCCGCCATTCGCGCTGACGGCCGAGACCAACGTGCCGGTCTCGCGAGGTCTCGGTTCGTCCGCGGCGGCACTGGTGAGCGGGCTCGTCGCCGCCAATCACCTGCTCGATCTCGGGTTGACCCCAACCGAGCTCTTCTCGCGAGCGTGGGAGATCGAGGGCCACGGCGACAATGTCGGCGCGGCGATGTTTGGCGGCGCGGTGCTCTCCGTGCCCGGCATTCGACGCGTCGTACCGCTGCTGGCCGAACGCGAGCCGGGATTCACCACAGTCGTCTTCATCCCGGAAGCGACCGGCGCGACCTGGGCGGCGCGGGCGGCATTGCCAAACCAGGTGCCGCACGCCGACGCGACCTTCAACCTCGCCCGGGCGGCGGGTCTGGCGGTCGGCCTGCAGCGGGGCGATCCCGAGCTGATTGCCGCCGGCATGCACGACCGGCTGCACGAGCCATACCGGGCGCGGCTCTTCCCTCATCTGGAGGAGATGAAGCGCGCGGCGGTCACGGCGGGCGCGTGGGGCGCGGCGCTGAGCGGCGCCGGGTCGACCGTGATTGCGCTTGTCCCCATGGAACAGGTCGGAAGCGTCGTATCCGCCCTGCGGGAGGCCGCCAGCCGCGTGTCAACGCCAGGCAGGACGCAGGAGCTGGCGCCGGCCTGCGCAGGCGTCCAGCTCCACGAGGTCGTCACCGCGCGGTAGCGGGCCGGCCCGGAGCACGGATCGCGCCCGGCACGCCCAAGGCAACCGCTTTCCGTCGAGCTACCGCTGCAGCAGCTTCCCGTCGCCTGCGACGACCGCCTCGACCTCTTCCCGTGTCGCACAAAGGAAGTCGCCTGCCGTTGTGTGCTTGAGCGCGCTCGCGGCGTTGCCCAGCGCGACCGCTCGGCTCAACTGCTCGGGATTATCGAGATAGCTGTCGAGGAAGCCCGCCGCATAGGCGTCGCCGCCGCCGACGCGATCGACCACCTCGATGTTCCGCCAGTCGGTGCTCGCCAGCACCTCACCCGATCCCATCGCCATGCTCATGAGCTTGAGCCGCCGCGCGCCCTTCGCCCGCTTGCGCGTCAGCGTCGCCGCCGCCACGCCGAGCTTGCGAATGGCCTCGCGCAGGACCTCCTCGTGGGTGCCGTCGATATCGAAGAACCGCCGCAGGTCACCGCGCGAGGCGAAGAGGATATCGACCTTCGGCACGATTTCGGCGAACGCCTCCCGAGCCTCTGCCTCGCTCCAGAGCTTCGAGCGGTAGTTGAGATCGAACGACACCGGGACGCCGTTGGCGTTGGCGATTCGCACCGCCTCCATCGCCTCGGCACGGGCGCCGGGGGAGATCGCCAGCGTGATCCCGCAGACGTGGAACAGCGACGCGCCGTCGAGCAGGGCCTGCCAGTCGAAGGTGCCCGGCTGCACCCGCGCGATCGCGGTGTCCTTGCGGTCGTAGGTGATCGCCGAGGGACGCGGATCGACGCCCTCCTCGAGGAAGTAGACACCAGCGCGCCCTTCGCTCTCGTCGACCCAGTGGATGCCCGAGACGTCGACACCGCTGGCGCGCGCCTGGCGCTCGATCATGCGGCCGAGCGGGTTGCGCGGCAGCGCGGACACCCACCGTGCCGGCCGACCCAGGCACACGGCGCCAATGGCAACGTTCAATTCGGAGCCGCCGATCGTCACGTCGAGGCTGATGGTCCGCTCCAGCCGCTCGTTCCCGGGCGGCGTCAGCCGGATCATCGCCTCCCCGAACGTCACCACCGGCCCGTTGGCGCCACCCGCATCTCGCCGTCCGTTCCCCTGATCCTCGCCCATCGTGCCCTGCTGCCTCCGAGTTCGTGGAACCGGTCCGGCCGGTTCGCGCGCATGCCACAATAGCGGTACTGTACCGCAGCCCCGCGCGATCGGATACATCGATGTCGTCACTGCACGAGCGCGTTTCCACGCTTGTCGGAAGCCTCGCCCACACCGGGAGGCTGGTCGATACGAGCGTGGCGATTCCCGGCAGCGAAACGACTGTCGACGTCACCCGTCCCGCCGACACCGACCGGCTGCTCGACCTGATCGCTGGCGATCCCGAACAGAACCTGCCCTACTGGGCCGAAATCTGGCCATCCGGCATCGCCCTCGCCGGCGATATCCTCGCGCATCCCGGGCGAGTACGCGCCGGACGCGTGCTGGAGCTCGGTTGCGGCGTCGGCGTGACCGCGGCCGTTGCGCTCGCCTCGGGGGCGCGGCTGACCGTCACCGACTATGCACCCGAAGCGCTCGTGCTGACCCGTGTGACCTGCCTGCGGCACGCCGGTCACGAGCCAGACCGAGCCGAGCGCCTCAACTGGCGAGATCCTGCCGCGCTACGGGCGCTGGCGGGCGACCAGCCATTCGATGTCGTGCTCGGTGCCGACCTCCTTTACGAGCGGCGGGATATCGTCCCGCTGCTGGCCGCTCTCGACATCCTGATTGCGCCAGGCGGGGCGCTCTGGCTGGCCGAGCCGGGTCGACCGCCGGCCGCCGAGTTCCTCGAAGTCCTGAAACGCGGCGGCTGGCGAGACGACTCAACCCGATGGGACGGCCCGTGGGCCGACCCGGATGACACCGGCGTGGAGGTGCAGACACACTGGTTGCGCCGACCGCCTTGACAATTTTGACGAGAGAGTGCAAAAAGAGCGCAGCGAATCATAAGGCGCCGTGGTTTGCGGAGCATTAGACGCCGATGGTGGTCGTCCCGAGCGGGGCGTTCATGATCGTAGGGCGCTTCTGGATCGTCTGGCCGGAAGGACCGAAACCGGGCGGTCACTGTACATCGGTGTAAGGAGTACTCCATGTCACGAGTGATTTTCGACAACGTCACCAAGGTGTACGGCGGTGGCGGCGAGCCAGCGGTGAGCAATCTCAACCTCGAAGTCGAAGATGAGGAGTTTCTCGTCCTTGTCGGCCCGTCGGGTTGTGGCAAGTCCACCGCCATGCGCATGGTGGCTGGGCTCGAGGAGATCAGCGACGGCCGGATCATCATCGGTGACCGCGTGGTCAACGACCTGCCGCCGAAGGACCGCAACGTCGCGATGGTGTTCCAGAGC
Organism: uncultured bacterium; assembly: GCA_965651105.1. Lineage (GTDB taxonomy): Bacteria > Chloroflexota > Chloroflexia > Thermomicrobiales > UBA6265 > JACCVC01. Next base: position 3,141 of record CBFGRG010000151.1, read on the forward strand.
TACGCGCTCTACCCGCACATGAGCGTGCGCGACAACCTCGCCTACCCGCTCAAGCTGCGGAAGGTCCCCAAGAACGAGCGCGAAGAGCGTGTCCGCGAGGCCGCCCGCATCCTCGACATCGACCAGTACCTCGACCGCAAGCCGAAGGCGCTCTCCGGTGGCCAGCGCCAGCGCGTTGCGCTGGGCCGCGCCATCGTCCGCAACGCCGATCTCTTCCTGATGGACGAGCCGCTGTCCAACCTCGACGCGAAGCTGCGCGTGCAGACGCGCGCCGAGCTGGTCAAGCTGCATGATCGCGTGCGCACGACGACCATCTACGTGACCCACGACCAGACCGAGGCCATGACGATGGGCGACCGCATCGCCGTCCTCAGCCTCGGCGTGCTCCAGCAGCTGGCGACGCCGCAGCAGCTCTACGACACCCCTGCGAACAAGTTCGTGGCCGGCTTCATCGGCTCGCCGTCGATGAACTTCGTCGACGTCACGATCGAGGGGGGCGGCGAGCAGCTCGTCGCGGTTCACCCGGGCTTCCGCATGACGATTCCGGAAAGCCGCGCAGGCGGTCTCCGCGAGTACATCGGCAAGCCGGTGACGATGGGTGTCCGCCCGGAGCACATCATCGAGCGCTCGCTCGCTGGTGGCCAGGCAGCCGACTCGGCCCTGATCCCGGCGACGGTCGACGTGGTCGAGCTTCTCGGCAACGAAATCTTCGTCTACCTCGACATCCGCGGCCAGACGCTGACGGCGCGCATGGACCCGAGCCTGAAGCTCGAGCGCGGCCAGCAAATCGAGGTCATCGCGGTGCCGGAGCACCTGCACTTCTTCGACCCGCAGACCGAGCAGACGATCGTCAAGGCGTAGCGTAGCCGCACGCGCCATGACAGCAGCCCGGGTGGAATTCTCCACCCGGGCTGTGTTGGTCCAGAGGGCCGAGATCGAGCCACCGGGACGCAGTCCGCGTTCAGGGCGCAGGGGTGCGGTCGGGTTGCGGAGATCGCGGCTTGATCACGCTCCTACTCTATCCGCAGAAACGCCGAACCGTGCCGGCAAGAATCTCGGTGAGCGTGTCGACGGAGGCAAGATCAACCCACTCGTCGGCCGCATGCGCGCCGCCGCCTGACGCGCCGAACATCAGGCACGGTATGCCCGCCGCACGCAACAGCGCGCAATCGGTCCAAAACGGCTCCCCTCGCACGACCGCCGGACGCCCGAGCGCCTGCTCGGCCTCCGACAGCAGCGTCCGCACGATCGGGCTCTCCTTGTCGGCCTCGAACGCAGGCCGCTCCAGCCCGCGCGTTATCCGCCACTGGAAATCGGGAACCGTTTGTGACAGGCGGCCAAGCACGTCACGCAGCTCGGTCTCGACCGCCGCGCCCGTCTGACCAGGCAAGGTGCGAACCTCGATCGTGATCGTGCACGACGCCGGGTAGCTCGATGCCTCCTCGCCACCGTCGATCAGGGACGCGTGCACCGTCGCCGGACCAAGCACCGGATGCTGACGCCCCAGCCGCAGCCGCGCTCCCCATTTTTCCAGGGCGACAAGGGCATGTCCCGCCTTCGTGATCGCGTCGATGCCGAGGTCCGGCCGCGACCCGTGCGCCGCTCGCCCGAGAATGGTGATATCGAACCAGACGAACCCCTTGTGCGACAGCACCGCCTGCAGCCCACTCGGCTCGGTGACGATGCCGGCATCGGCGGTGTAGTTCATCAACACCTCTTCGGTGCCCCAGCTCGAATGTTCCTCGTCGGCGACACAGGCAACAATCACGTCACCGCTGAGATTCTGCCGGCTCGCCCACGCCGCCGTCACCATTGCCGCGGCGACGCCGCTTTTCATGTCATAGGCGCCTCGACCGATCATGCGGCCGTTCTCGACCCCTGGCCGAAGCGGGTCCCCCTCGAACCCGGCCAGCGAGACCGTATCGTAGTGGCCGTTGAGCATCAGCGACCGTCCGCCGCCGGTTCCTCGCGCCACACCGACGATCGACGGACGCCCCGGACGCGACTCCAGCCGCTCGACCTCCAGCCCGCGGGCCTCCAGCCATTGCTGGCAAAAATCGGCGATCGCCGTCTCGCCCCTGGCGCCAGGCACGAGGTCCGGGTTGACCGACTCGATCGATACCAGGTCGGCCAGTACCCGCGATACCTCGCTTGCCGGCGCGGCAGATGCTGATCCCTGCACGCGTCGCACAGATATCCCTCCTGATAGTTGAAACGGACCCTCCCTGCCGCCAATTGTCCGGCAAGGAGGGTCGGCTGTCGAATGCAACTGACGTGCAATATGGAATCCAGGTGATCAGCGCAGGATTCAGTGTTACTGACCGAAGACGCTGTATGGCTGCAGGGGCCCCTCGATGACGAGGATCCCGGGTTGCTCGCCGGTGGTGGCGATCGTGTCGGGCGCGACCTCGATCACCCACGGCGTCGGGGCGTCGATCGGCACGTCGAAGATCAGCATCCCGCGCGTCGTCGTGCCAGCCTCGACCGTCGTCTCAGGCAGCTCCGGGCCGCCGAGCAGCATGAAGTGCGAGAACATCGCCTCGGTGTCAACCGGATACCGGCCACCGGTAGCATCAACGAGCGTGAACTGCTGCGAGGTGACCGCTATCGGTGTCGTGCCGACGGCGACATTGACCGTGCAGTGCACCCCCGTCGCGGTATCCAGGTAGGTGCCGCAACTGGCGGCGTAGGTCGCGCCGCCGACGCAGCTGCTGCGGACGTCGAGGTCAGCCTGGGTCACGGGCAGTTGCGAGGGATCGGTCATCACCCAGCCGATCCGGTCACATCCCGTCGTCGCATCCTGTGCTCGGTAATCGGCCGCCTGCCCACCCGCCGGCAGAGACGCCTGACCCGGCGTCTCTGGCTGCCTGGTTGGCGCGGCAGGGACCTGCTGGGCGCCGTCGCCAAGCAGCGACGTGACCCGATTCACGTCAATCTCGCTGAACGCCGGGACACCGTTGATCTGGAACGACGCCTGCGTCGAAGAGAAGTGCATCGTGAACTCATCACCCGAGGCAACCAGGAACTGGACGCGCGCCAGGCCGGGCGTGGTGACGTCGGACTCGATCAGGAAGACACCGGGAACCCCGTTCCGCTCGAAGATAGTAAGCCCCCAGGCGTGCCCGCTCGGCAGCTCCTCCGTCACGAGTTGCTGCAGGTTCTGCGCGCCGAAATCCGCGAAGAACGCATCGGTGGCGCCCTCCACTCCCTCGATCGGGCCGGCTTCGACGTTGTTCGGCCCGCTGGCGTAGGCGAACACAACCGTGCCTTCGCTCGGTGCGGTGAAGAACGCGATATCCGGCGCGGTGGGGTCCGGGCTGTGCCCCCAACCGCCCCCGTAGGCGATGGTGTCCTGCCCGACCGTCACCGTCTGCGTCGATCCGCCGCCCTGCTGCGCCGCCGTCGCGGTCGTCGAATCCGCTGCCGGAGTCGTCGCCACCGGTGGCGCCTGGGTTGGCTGCGTCGTGGACGCCGAGCTCGACGGCAGCCCGGCGGCGTTCAGGATGGCCGTGGACGGCACCGCACCGATCAAGGCGGTGAAACCATTGATGGTGATGTTTGCCTTGGCCGACGCCAACCCGTCCGCAAAGGTCGCCTTCGGAGCGATCAGGATCTCGACGGCGCCGGCCCCCGGGATTTCGGTCACATCGACCACGAACAGCACCAGGACGGGTCCGTCCGTCGATGCCATTTCGTACAGGTGCCACAGGCTCGTCACGAGATTCCCCTGAGCGACCAATGGCATTTCGGCAACACCGAACGCCTCGCGGAAGCGCGGCAGGGTCACGCCCTCGAGCAGCGCGGCGTTGTCCGCTGCCGGCAGGCCGGCGAGATCCTCCTCGAGGTACATGAAGTAGGTCTCAGCCAGCGACTGATGGACCAGGATTCCGCCATTCGGCGACGACGCCTTGACCGAGTACTGCCACTCGGCGCCGCCGTCGATGGTCGATGAGCCAACGGTCTGGGCGGTCAGTCCGCCAGTGGGCATGGCCACCACGACGGCAACAAGCGCCGCCACGATGCGCAGCAAGGTGGGAATCGAACGGGTCATGAGCGCCGCAACCTCCCGAGATCGCCGCGGTGACCGCGGCGGCTGGATCGAATCGTCTGGTGCATCGGCCGCGGTCGACCGGTGCTGGACCCTGCTCTATCCTGAGGCTTCGACGCTCACCGGACATCCGAAAGAACGCGTATTTCGGCGGGCAGCGGTTACGAAGAATCACGTAGAAACGACACGACCCC
>CBFGRG010000152.1:0-7380 GCA_965651105.1 uncultured bacterium
TTCGGGGTACTCCATCGGCAACGTGGCAGCGGCGTCGGTGCTCAGCACGAGTGTGTCGATGCGCCGGCGCATGAACCCGGTCGAAAGCTCGGTCACGGTGGTGGTGCCGGGTCCATCCGCAGCGTCGAGCAGCATGACCCGATGCTGGTGATGCTCGAAAAGCACACCGAGCGCGGTGGCGGTTCGAGCGATGGTGATATGGACCTCGTTTCCGGCGGTCAGCGCATCGCGAAACGCGGCGGCCCAGGCCGAGCCGAGAAGCGCGCCGCCGGCGGCCGCACCGAACATGTGCCGGCGACTGAGTCTTCCGAGTCCGCGGATGGACGAGCCGTTCCAGTCAGTCATCCGCGGTTTCGCCGATGGGGGCAACAAACGTCAGGAAACCATGGGTGCCGACGCGACTCGCCGTCTCCATTGAAATCTCGTTCGCCGTCTCCTGGCTGTCGACCAGCGTGTAAAACGCCGGGCCGGCGCCGGTGACAGCGACGAACGGCGCACCGGTTGCGTTCATGCCGTCGCGGACGGCCACCAGTTCCGGGAACCGGTTCAGCAGCACCTGCTCGAAGACATTGAACGGCGTATCGGTCGGAAGTTCCGGCAGGGCGCGCGCGATGGCGTCGACACGTGTGCCATCAGACCAGCGGGAGGAATCGACTGCGCCGTACATCGTCCGGGTCTTGTCCGGGATGTCAAGACGAGGCAGGGCGACGACCACCCATCCCTCCGGAGGGGACGGCAGCGGCGTCAGGATCTCACCTCGACCCGATGCCAGCGCGGCCGGGCCGTTCAGGAAGAAGGGCACGTCGCTCCCCAGGGAACCGGCGAGGGTGGTGGGGTCGATCCCCGCCGCCCGAAGCTCGCCATCGAAGGCGCGAATCGCCGCCGCGGCATCGCTGCTTCCGCCCCCGAGACCGGCTGCGGGAGGGATCGACTTGTCGATTGTCACGCGCTGCGGCGGGATGTCGGCGCCTGCATCTCGCATCGACTGGAGCGTGTGGAGGACGATATCCACTTCCCTTGGAATCTCGAACTCGAACATTTCCCAAATGATCTCGTCCCGGTCGGCATCCTCGAAGGTCAACAAGTCGGCGAACGAGATCGTGCAGAGCACGGTGCGTATCTCGTGATAACCGTCAGGACGGCGACCGAGAATTTCGAGCCCGAGATTGATCTTCGCCGGAGCGCGTTCGGATCGAGTCACGATTCCACCTCGCTGCTTGCCAGCCGAAGCCAGTCGTCGAACGAGAGCCCCTGCGGGCGCTTCCCGCCGTCGATGCCGATTGCTTCGAGCCGCGAGCCAAGTGTTTCCTTGTCGATGTCCATACCCCGCGAAAGCGAGTTTAGCAGCGTCTTGCGTTTTTGCTGGAACGCGATTGTCGCGAGCCGGAACAATCGCTCGCGGGAGTCTTCGTTCAGCAATGGCTCGGGACGAGTTATCAGCCGGACCACGGCCGATGTGACCTTTGGAGCGGGGTGGAATGCCTCCTTCGGGACCGTGAAGAGGTATTCCGGCGAGGTGTAGAGCTGGATGGCAAGGGTCAGCAGCGAGAGGTCACCTTCGGTGGCCGTCATTCGCTCGGCGACCTCCTTCTGAACCATGACGATCAGCTCCGATGGCGGCTGATCCGACTCGAGGTAGTGCCGGATGATGACGGTCGCCACGCCATAGGGGAGGTTGGCGACGATCCGGTAGGGCTGCCCCGGTTCGAAGATGTCGGCCGGGTCGATCGTGGTGGCGTCGCCGTGGACCAGGCGGAAGCGATCGTTGTCACGGAAATGCGCCTCCAGCCGGGGGGCGAGGGTGTCGTCCAGCTCGATGGCGGTCACCGTGGCGCCACGACGCAGCAGCGCTTCGGTGAGGATTCCGAGTCCTGGGCCGATCTCGAGGACTCGGTCGAGCGGACCCGCGCCCGAGGCGTCGGCAATGCGCTCGACCACCTCGGCATCGAGCAGGAAGTTTTGCCCCTTGGAGCGAGCCGGTCGGACGCCCCAGGCGCGCATCCGGCGCAGCCAGGCGTCAGATCCCGCTGGGCGATCGTGAGTCACGACCCGCCGCCGGAGAGCGTCACGCCGGCACCAGCGGTCACTCGCCCGATGCGCCAGATCGGCTCGCCTGCCGTTTCGAACGCATCGATGAGTGCATCCGCCGCGCTTTCGGGTACGGCAAAAAGCAGTCCGCCCGACGTTTGCGGGTCGAAGGCGAGTTCGGTCAGCAGCGGATCCGCATCGCGGTCCAGGCGAACGCCGTCCGCCTGCGAGGTGTAGTGGCTGCGGTTGCGTCCAAGCCCGCCTGCCTTCACACCGTCGCCGAGGAGGTCGAGCACCCCGGGCAGGACCGGAAGTGCCTGGAGATCGATTTCGATACCGGCGGCGCTGCGCTGGGCGATCTCGGCGGCGTGCCCGGCCAGGCCGAATCCAGTGACATCGGTGGCGGCGTGAATCGTGTGGTCGACAGCGATGTTGCGTGCGTAGAGGTTCAGGCGGCGCATCGTCTGGACCGCCGGTGCAAGCTCGGGTGGCCCGATACGGCCCGCTCGCGCGGCGGTGGTCAGCACGCCGGAGCCGAGCGGCTTGGTGAGCAGCAGCACATCGCCCGGTCGCGCACCGGCCTTGGTCCAAATTTTCGCGGGATGCACCATGCCGGTGACGGAGAGTCCGTACTTCGGCTCCGCATCGGTGACGGTGTGGCCGCCGGCAATGACGCCACCCGCCTCGCCAACCGCGTCCATGCCGCCGCGAAAAATCTCGCCAAGGATCGAGAGATCGAGATCGTCGGGGAAGGCGGCAACATTGAGCGCCATCGTCACGGTGCCGCCCATCGCGAAGACATCGCTCATGCTGTTGGCAGCCGCGATCGCGCCATATTCGTAGGGGTCATCCACCACCGGCGCGAAGAAATCGACCGTCTGCACGATGGCGACGTCGTCGGAAAGGCGCAGCACGGCCGCATCGTCGGACGTTTGGAGACCGACAATGAGGTCAGGGTGAGATGCAATGGTGAGTGGCTGCAGAACCTGCGCCAGTGCTCCGGGCTCGAGCTTGGATGCTCAGCCGGCGCAGTTGGCGAGGGTCGTCAGCCGAATTTGCTCGCGGTCGTGCATGGGTGATCCGATACGTTACGCTGATGCCGGTGCCGATCTCGGCACGTTGCTGTGACGATAGACTACCCGTGGCGGCGCGTCCAATGTCGTCAATTGGGAAGTGGGTGAGGGTCGATATGGAACACCGAACAGCGGAAGAATCGCGCGCGGCGAAGATTGCATATCACCTGGTGCCGATCCCGGTGTGGGAGGAGCGCGGGGATGGAGAGAGCTACCTGCCAGAAGCGTTCGAGCAGGATGGGTTCATCCATACCACCAACGGACTCGATCCACTGATCGAGGTCGCCAACATGTTCTACACCGGCGATGACCGGCCGTACATGGTGCTGGTGCTCGACACGACGAAGATCACCTCGGAGCTCCGGTATGACGACGAGGGGCAGGTGTATCCACACATCTATGGACCGCTCAACACCGATGCCGTGATCGGGACCCTGGTGGTCGACCGTGCCGACGACGGCGCGTTCACCGGCATCCGCGCGGAATGATCCGGCCGGGACCTGTCGGTGTTTAGGAAGCTGGCGCGGTTCTGCATCCAGCATCGCTGGGCGGTGCTGGTCGCGTGGCTGGTACTGGTGGCCATCGCCGCGCCGTTCGCGCTGCGGGCGCACGAGCCTCTCAAGGTGGGCGGGTTCAGCGCGGATGACACCGAGGCGGCTCGGGGCCGGATCGCGATCGAGGAGAAGCTCGACTACAGCCTTTCGACGCTGATCGTCGTGTACGAGAGCGACACTCTCGATGCAACTGACGGTCAGTTTCTCGACCAGGTTGCCGCGTCGCTCGCCGACGTTGAGACGCTGCCTTTCGTTGAGGACGTCATCCTGCCGACGGTCGATCCGTCGCTGATCTCCGGCAGCGGCGAGATCGCCTACGCCATCGTCGGGCTCAACCTGCCGCCCGAGGAGGCGCAGCGGGACGTTCCCGAGTTCGAGGCGGCGATGGTGCCGCAGGCGGACATCGAGTTCCTCATCGCCGGCGGTCCGGCTTTCTACGCCGATATCGAGACCGCCAGCCAGCGCGACCTGCGACGGGCCGAGGTGATTGCGTTGCCGATTGCGTTGGTGACGCTGCTGGTCGTGTTCGGCACGGTCGTCGCCGCGATGGTGCCACTGGCAACCGGCGCGGCCGGCGTGGCGGTGGTGCTGATGGTCATCTACTGGCTCGCGCACCCGGTCGACCTCAGCATATTCGTGTTGAATCTCGCGACGATGCTCGGGCTCGGGCTCGCTGTCGACTACGCGTTGTTCATCACCAGCCGCTACCGGGAGGAGCTGCACCGCAACGGCGGAGATGTCGAGGCGGCGATCATGCGCGCCGTCGATACGGCTGGCCGCGCCGTGTTCTTCTCCGGTATGTCGGTGCTGATCGGGCTGTCGGGCCTGATGCTCTTCCCGCTGATGTTCCTGCGGTCGGTTGGAGTCGCCGGCGTGGTGGTGGTGGCGATCTCGACATTCACGTCACTGACCCTGTTGCCGGCGTTGCTGGCGGTGCTTGGATCGCGCGTCGAGGCGCTCTCGATCGGGCGGCTCGGCGGTGTCGCGGTCGGGGGCGACCGGCCCGACGAACACGGGCGGTGGTACCGGATCGCGCACTTCGTGATGCGCTACCCGGTCATCATCACCGTGATCACGCTGGCGATCCTGATCTCGCTCGGGCTGCCGTTCCGCCACGCGAACATCTCGTCGCCCGACGCGACGATCCTGCCCGAGGATCTCCCCAGCCGGCAGGGGTTCGATCTGCTGAGCTCGGAGTTCTCGGGTGGCGAGATCTCGCCGTTCCTGCTCGTGTTCGAGTTCGCCGACGCGATGCCGGAAGACGAGCGGGTTCGCCTGGTCGATCGTTTCGAGACGCTGCTGGCGCGCGATGAGCGGATCGAGCGGGTGCAGGGACCGACGTCGTACCTGGAGCAGTTTTCTGGCCTCCCCGCGAGCCAGCGCCTGCAGATTCGAGAGACGCTCGAGGCAACCGGGGTGGACACCCAGCTGCGTCGCTTCTGGACGGACGACGCGGCCGTGATCTTTGCCTATCCGGTGGAGCCGGCGAACGACCCCGACAACAAGGCGCTGCTGGCTCAGCTCCGCTCGATACCCGATACGCCCGAATTTACGGTGCTGGTGACCGGCGGCACGGCCGAAATCGTGGATGTCGTCGACGTGATCTACGATCGCTTCTGGCTGGCCGGGGGATTCGTGGTCGTGATGACCTATTCGATCCTGCTGATCCTGTTCCGCTCGGTGGTGTTGCCGATCAAGGCGATCTTCCTCAACATCATGTCGATCCTCGCTTCGTACGGGGCGCTGGTCTGGGTGTTCCAGGACGGGCACCTGCACGAGCTGCTGCAGTTTACGCCGCAGGGGTTCGTCGAGGCGTCGTTGCCGGTGATCATGTTCTGCGTGCTGTTCGGGCTCTCGATGGACTACGAGGTATTCCTGCTGACGCGCATTCGGGAGGAGTGGGAGCGCACCGGCGACAACCGCGAGGCGGTGGCCTACGGGCTGGAGCGGAGCGGCCGGATCATCACCAGCGCGGCGCTGATCGTCGTCGTCGTGACTGGCTCGTTCGTGTCAGCCGACGTCGTGATCGTGAAAGCGCTTGGGCTCGGTATCGCGATCGCCGTCGCGGTCGACGCGACGATCGTGCGAGCCCTGCTCGTTCCTGCTACGATGGCGCTGCTCGGTCATGTCAACTGGTGGATCCCGTCGTGGCTCGACCGTTTCCTGCCGGGCAAGGGTTTCCACGAATGAACCTCCCCCCGGGGCGACCGGGTGGAGTACACTGGGGGCGATCGGACGCTCGGAGGGGGCGGCCGATCACTGGCGCTACAATCATTTTTCGTCCTTGACCAACGATTCGGCTCACTGCAGCCATTCGCGCCAGTACCACGCTAGCCGCAAAGGCGCGACAGCGTGTCAACGCACGAACCAGATTCGCGCACACAACCCTATTGGGGGGGATCGTGGCTTCGCTGAACATTGCATTGAATCGTTCCCGTCGACCGAGCCGGTTGGGCGGCTGGTTGATGGCGCTGCGGGGGATGCTCATGGCCGAGCACACCATGGAAGAGGAAAACGCATTCGTCTGGCGTCATGGCCGTGACATCGTTCGCCTGAAGCGGGAGGGCGACAGCTGGGCGGTTTCCTACCTCACGGTGGGTCGCCTGATGGGGCCTCCACGGTCCGTCTACGAAGCGCGTCACCGCATCGCCAAGCACGCTGCGTGGGACATGATGGCGCGCGTCATCAACGCTTCCCGAGACGAGCAGGAAGGTGTCGAGGCGGCGACCATGGCTGCCAAGTGGATGCGCCGCATCACCGCGAGCTGATTTCGTGCCCGAGCTACCCGAGGTCGAGACGATTCGCCGGATGGTGGAGACCCACCTGACCGGTCACACGGTGGCGAGTGTCGAGATTTCGCTCGCCAAGCTCCTTCGACAATCCGAGATCACGGATCCGGCGGTCCTCGTGGGCCGCACGGTCAAAGGAGCGCGCCGTCGAGGGAAGGTGCTCGACATCGGCTTCTCCGGCGATCTCGACGTCCTCATCCACTTCAAGCTGGCGGGTCAGCTGGCGATCGATTTGCCGGATGGCCAGCGGCACGTTGCCGGGCATCCGGTGCCGAAATTCGACGGCGAGCTGCCACACAAGTCCACTCACGCAAAGATCACCTTCGACGACGGCCGGATCGCCTGGTACAGCGATATCCGGCAGTTCGGCTGGCTCAATATCCTGCCGTCGGAGGATGTTCCGGCGGTGCTCGAGGCGCTGGCGATCGGCCCGGAGGCGACCGAGCCGGTGGACGTCGAGCGGCTGGCCAGACTCTTCGCCCGGCGCTCGGTGCCGGTGAAGGCGGTACTGCTCGATCAGGGCGTGCTGGCAGGTCTCGGCAACATCTACGTCGACGAGGTCCTGTTTACGTCTGGGATCCATCCGGCGACGCCGGCGAAGTCGCTCGATATGGCGCAGATCGAGACGATCGCCGGGCACATTCCCAACGTGCTTGCGGAGGGCATTCGTCAGGGCGGCGCGACAATCGTGCATGGCAAGGCCGTGCCGGACAACGAGTTTCCGGCGGTTCACGGGCGCGAAGGCGAGGAGTGCTTCCGCTGCGGGTCGACGATCGTCAAGACGCGGGTCGCCAACCGAGGCACCTATTTCTGCCCGACCTGCCAGCCGCAGCCGTGAAGCCCGACCGCCGACTAAAAGCAGTTGACGCACGAACGACCGTAGACCCGGATTTTGATATCCGGGTGGTTCAGGATGGATTCAGTTCGACTTCTGAG
>CBFGRG010000153.1:0-7376 GCA_965651105.1 uncultured bacterium
CAGTTTGAACCGGCACGAGGCCGGTGCCACAAGGATTCCAACGCCCCAGGCCGGTATCAGGCCACGGTGAGGCCCTTCGGAACCACGGCCCGGCGCGCCAGGCCGAGCAGGATCTCGGCGAACATCGCCATCACGGCGACGGGCACGGCGCCGGCCAGCAGCAGCGGGAAGCTGTTCACCGCCAGCCCCTGCAGGATCCAGTTGCCGAAACCACCACCGCCGATGTAGGCGGCCAGCGTAGCCAGGCCGATGCTCTGCACCACGGCGGTCTGGAGGCCGGCGAACATGAACGGCATCGCCAGCGGCAGCTGCACCATGCGCAGCAGCTGGAAGTCACTGGACCCCATGCCGCGTGCGGCGTCGATCGTCGCCTCGTCGGCGCTGTTGATACCGACGTATGTATTCAGGAAGATCGGCAGCACTGCCAGCACGGTCAGCGCGAACAGCGAAGGCTTGAAGCCGATACCGAGCCATGGCAGCGTCAGGCCGAGAACCGCGAGAGACGGCACCGCCTGGCCGATGTTGGCGACCCAGGTGAGCGGCTTTTCGAGCACGGGGATGCGGCTGGTGATGATCGCCAGCGGCACGGCGATCAGCAGCGAGATCAGCACCGCCCAGCCGACCAGCTCGACATGCTGGCCGAAGAGCTCCCAAAACGTTTCCGAGTTATCGCGAATGTACTGGACGAAATCGAGAGGGTCGTTGCTTCCCCACATGGGCTATGCCTCCTGCGCCGGCGCGCGCATGTCACGGCGCACCAGCAAAGCCGCCCGGGAGAGCAGGAAATCGGCGATGAGGGCCATCAAAATCGCCATCACCGAGCCGGTCACGATCAGGTCGGTATCGACGCGGCGGATGCCGTCGAAGATCAGCCGGCCGAGCCCACCGGCGGCAATCACGGCTGCGATCACGGCAATGCCGATCGCAGCGACGGTGGCGATGCGGACGCCGGTGAGGATGTATGGCAGTGCCAGCGGCATCTCGACCTGCAAGAGGCGCTGGATCCCGGTCATGCCCATGCCGCGTGCCGCATCGATGGTCGCCGCGGGCACCTCGTCCAACCCCGCCGCGGTATTGCGCACGATCACCAGCAGCGAGTAGACCGCCAGGGCGATCGTCGCGGTGGTCGTCCCAATACCGAGGTACGGAATCATGATGGCGAAGAACGCCAGGCTCGGGATGGTGTACAGCACACCGGTGATGTTGAGCACCGGCAGTGCGAGCCAGCGCACCTTGGAGATGAGAATGCCGAGCGGCACGCCGATCAGCGCCGCGATGAGGATCGCCACACCGACGAGCTGGAGGTGTTCCAGCGTGCGCTGCCAGACAACATCAGGATGATCAAGAAGGTATTGCATCGGTAACCTCCTCGGGATCGTCCTTCTCCATTGCCGTCACTTCGCCGTTTTCCAGGATTTCGGGATCGGAGGCGATGCCCTCTCCAAGGGCGGAGGCGAGATCGTGATAGCTGACGAAGCCGGCCGGCTCGCCGGTCTTGTCGGCCACCCAGAAGCCCTCGCCGCCAGTGCTGTCCGCCTGGTTCAGCTCCCAGCTGGCTTCCGGCACGGTGAGCTCGCCGGAGATGACGAGTCCGTCATCTGGCACGCGCTTGCCCTTCACCGGCTTCGCCAGCTCGGCGATACGGGTGTGCTCCAGCGCCTGGAGGGCGAACTCATCGCCGATGAACGCCCGCACGAAGTCGCTGGCGGGCTCGCGCAGCAGCTCGGCCGGGGTGCCGTTCTGCTCGATCGCGCCGTTGTTCATCAGCACGATGCGATCACCGAGCAGGAAGGCCTCGTTAATGTCGTGGGTGACGAACACGATCGTCTTGTGAACCTCGGCCTGGACCTGCTGGAGCCACCGCTGCAATTGCTTGCGGGTGATCGGGTCGACCGCGCCGAATGGCTCATCCATAAGGATGATCGGCGCATCGGCCGCCAGCGCGCGGGCAACGCCGACGCGCTGCTGCTGACCGCCGGAGAGCTGGCGCGGGTAGCGATCGGCGAAGAGCTTCGGATCGAGCCCGACCAGATCGAGCAGCTCCTCGGCGCGCTCGCGGCGGCGGGGCTTCTTCCAGCCGAGCAGCTTCGGCACCACGGCAACGTTTTCGGCCACCGTGAAGTGGGGGAAGAGCCCACCCTGCTGAATGACATAGCCGATATGGCGCCGCAGCTCGACGACGTTGAGCGAGGTGATGTCCTGCCCGTCGATGGCGATCGTCCCTTCGGTCGCCGTTTCGAGGCGGTTGATCATCCGCATCGTGGTCGTTTTTCCGGAACCCGACGGACCGATGAGCACGCACAACTCGCCATCGGCGATCTCGAACGAGACGTCGTCGACGGCACGGATATCCTGCCCACCTGACCTGAAGATTTTGGAGACATGTTCAAGAGTGATCAAGTATGTGACCTCCGCCTAGATCCCAGATACCATGCGAAATCTTCCGGACAAAACACAATAAGGCGCGACCCGCACGCCTATCGATACGCGCTTCCTCCGATACACAGAAATGCATTGTACGCCATGTCCAGAGAATTGACATCTCGGACGTGGCCCCTTCGGGGCGGCGCACTCGGGATTTTCCCCGCAGCTTCGGGCAATTCGCAGACTGTGCATGGACCACACCATCCATCGGAACGAAGAGTCGAGAGCCCTCCCTCACGGCATTCCGCGAAGGTAATTCGACGACTCCCACAGCGCGCAACATGTCATCACTCTGCACATATCGTGCCGCCGCCAACACGGGGCCACAAAAGGGCCATGGCCCCGACCTCGCCACGATTTAATGGAAACCCTCGACCCCGGTGTCGGCACCGTCGATACTCGCGCCTGCCGACACCGCATCTCCCCGGTAGAATGGTGATTCGGGACAGCCGGTGACCAGGCTCCACCTCGTCACGCCATCGCCCGTGCAGCCCTGCCATTGTGGATTGGATGTGTTTCATGCCCCGTACCGCTCCGTCGAACCTGCGCATGCCGATCGGCCCCGGCAGAGGCAGCGCCCTGGCATCCTCGGCTCGCGCGATGCTCCTCGGCCTGGTCGCCCTCGTGTTGGCCGGACTCGTTCCGGTGGTCGCGAGCCAGGCGCAGGACGCCACCGCGTTCCCGAACCTCGAAGCCGGCACGCGGGTCTACGATGAAACGGGATCCTCACTCACGACGGCACAAACTGCCGAGATCGAGCAACAGCTGCTTGATCTGGAGGACGTCGGGGCGAACGTGATCGTGATGGTGCGCGCGCTGGATGCAACGCCGGAGGAGACGCTGGACCAGGTGGAGGCCCTTCAGCAGGCCTGGGTAGCCGAGACCGGCGCGAACCAGGACAACGCCGTCGCGATCCTGATCAACCGGAACCCGGACGATCCGAACGATGCGCGCGCCGGCATCTACGTCGGCAGCACCTTCGACGACGGCAATGTCCCGCGCGACGAGCAGGAAGCGATCGTTGCCGACGCGTTGATCCCACCGTTGCGGGACGGCGATGTGTTCGGCAGCCTCATGGCCAGCCTGGAGCGGCTGGAGACCAGCATCGTCGAAGGGCCGCCCCGGAGCGCCTTCGAGAAATGGGCATCCGGTGCCGCGACCAGCTGGGTGCCGTGGGCGGGGCTCGTCGCCGCGCTGGCCGGCCTCGGCGCCAGCCTGGGCATTTTCCGGACGCGAGAGCTGATCACGAATCCCGAGCAGCGCCCGACGACGACTCGACCGGACTCGCTGGCTCCGGCGCTGGCCGGGGCGCTTGCCACCGGCGGGCCGCAGGCGTCGGCCGTTCCCGCGATCATTCTCGATCTCGCCACCCGGAACGCTCTGGCGATCGAGCCCGAGAGCGAGGGCGGGCTGATGAGCAAACCCACGATCCAGGCTCGGCTGATCGACCCAGGTCCGCTGCGGGACGACATCGAGATGACGCTCTGGAGCCAGATGGAACAGCGGGCGGAGAACGGTGTTGTCTCCAGCAAGGAGCTGGCGAAGGTGGCTCAGGACAGCTCGGCCGTGCGCAAGGCGATCGACGAGCGGATGCGCGAGGAGGGCTGGCTCAATCCGGATGCGCAGACCCGGAGGGTGCTCCTCATCGTGATCGCCATTGTCGCGGCCCTGCTGGCGGGTGGCAGCGTGATCGTCGCCGTCGCCGCGGAGGACTGGCTGCCGGTGATCGGGATCGTGCCGCTTGTGGCGCTGCCGATCCTTGGCGTCGTGTTCGCCAGCCTCTACCCCACCCTGACGCCGGCTGGGCAGGAGCGGGCGCGTCCCTGGAAGGCGTATCGTGAGGGGCTCAAGGCAGCCGCGAAGGACGACGCCGTCACCCTGGACCTCAACGAGGTGCTCCCCGACAGCATCGCGATGAACCTGGGGTCGGCGATGGACAAGCGGCTGAAGGCGGCGAACGAGGCAGGCGAGGCGCTCCTCGCCTTCACGAACCCGCAGGGAACCCAGCACGCCGCGATGTTCCCGTTCTGGATCGCCTACTCGCATACCGTGTCCACGAGCAGCGGCACCGGCAGCGGCACGACCAGCGTTGCCAGCGGCGGAGGCGCGGGCGGTGGTGGCGGCGCCGCCGGCAGCACCTGACGAATCGTGAGTGGGAGTCGTAGCGGCGACTTGGCGGCGCACCTAACCGTAAAGAGGGACGATGACGAAGCCGCCAATGTCGCCCCTGATCGCCCCTTTCAGATCAGCCCCTGTTGCTCGAGGAAGGCCCGCGCCACCGCCTGGGGCTCCTGGCCCTCGACGTCGACCTGCCGGTTCAGCTCGGCCATCGTCGCCTCGTCGATCCGGCCGGCGAGCTGATTGAGCACGTCCCGCAGCGCCGGATCGAAATCCAGCAGCTCACCATCGACCACCGGTGCCGCGTAGTACGGCGGGAACACCTGCGCGTCGTCCTCGAGCAGCACGAGATCGAGATCGGGCAGCCGGCCATCGGTGGTGTAGGCCGTGATCACATCGGCCTCGCCACTCTCGATCGCGGCGTACATCTCGTCCACATCGCCCGGTCGCACCTCGCCAAACGCCAGGCCGTAGCCCGCATCCAGGGCCGCGAGCCCGTCCTGCCGGTCCGGGAACTCATTGTCGGTGACCAGCGTCATCTCACCCGCGTGGTCGCGAAGGTCGGAGATCGTCTCGATCCCCAGCTCGTCGGCCGTCGCTTGCGTCACGGCGAGGGCGTAGCTGTCGTTGAAGCCGATCTCGTCGAGCCAGACCAGGCCAAACTGCTCCTGATACTGCGCTGACACCGTCGCGTGGACCTGCGCCTCGACCGACGCGGCGGGCGTGGCGGAGACGTCGGGCGGCGGCACCGGCAGGCCGAGGATGGCCACGAGCCCGCCGCCGGTGTACTCGACGTAGAGGTCGATCTCGCCGTTGACCAGCGCGGCGTGGAGGTCCTCGCTGACGCCCATGTCCATCCGGCGCTCGACCTCGTAGCCGGCATCCTCCAGCAGCAGCGCGAGCATCTCGCTGAGGATGGTAGATTCGGTGAATGAGAGTGATCCGACGACGACCCTCGGCGGATCGTCGCCCTGGGCGAGGATCCCGCCGGGCTGACCCATCATCAGCCCGGCAACCACAATCACAAGCAGCACGATCCGCCTCAGGTTTCGCATGGTGTCTCCCTGTCTCGCTTCTGTCTTCACCTCACATCGCTGGTCCCGACGTGTCGCTGGTGTGCGACGGGTCCCTACTCGACCTCGAAGACGGTCACCATGCCGTTCATGACGTGCGGCATCTGGGTTTCAGGGTCGATGATGTAACAGATTACCGCGTAAGTGCCCGGCGCGAGATCGAATTCGAACCAGGTCGTCGCCCCACCCGACTGCAGCGCCGCGTAGCCAGCTCCGGAAGCCTGCATCATCACGCTGCCCTCGGCCGGTGGCGTGCCCATCATCAAACCGTTGAACTCGGCCAGGATGTCGTCGGCGGTGGTTCCGTCCGGCACCCCCATCATCACGACGTGATGCGACTGCGTCTCGCCGGTGTTGACGATCTCCCAGATTTGCGGACCGGTCGGAACCGGGTCCGGCGTGACGATGTACTGGAGGTCGTCGGTCATCTCCAGCGTGACGTCGGGCGCGGGCGCACCGGTGGCAACCGGGCTGGCCATCGTGGCATCCGCGACCGGCGTCGCCGAGGCGGTGACCGTCAACGGAACGAGCGTCATGATCTCGTTCGGATCGTTCGGCAGGTAGTACGACGCGGCGATCTGGTACTCACCCGGATCGAGGCGGATCGCGAACACGATCGGCTCCCCCTCGACGAATGTGTTGGCCCCGCCGAGGTACTGCCAGTCCGGCTGTGCGAGGTCGTCACGGCCGGCTGCGAGCGCGAGCTCGGTCGCCTCCTCCTGGCTGAGCCCGGCGGGCGGGATCATGATATCCATGTATCCCGCGTACTCGCCCTCGGACGAGAATTCGATCAGGTAGTAACCGGCTTCGAGCGTCGACGGCGCCTCGACGCCGTCCGGCCCGACGTGGATCTGGACGACGGGATACCCGAGCTCGCGCAGCTTGACGTCGCTGAACGCGGCGTCGATTTCCTGACCGGCGATCGACGCGACGGACGATGCGAAGAGCGCGAGCACAACGACAACGAATCCCAATCTGCGGTGCATGAGGAGCTCCTCGCCGTCACGCGGGCGGCACATGGGGGAATTGCGGCCAGAGGCTGGCTACGACTCGATGGCCGGCACGACCTGGTGTGACGCGCGGATTGCAGTGGATGTTGTGAATTGTCGCCATCGTGTACGATGCGGACCCGCGGGAATCCTACGCGACCGCGCGGCCGGGACACAACTCGGCAACCGATACGTCGCTCGAGGAGCACAGTTCGTGTCGACGACCGATCCGCGCGTCATCCCAGAGACCCGGCAGGTGTTGAGTTGCCTGCTGAACAATCCCGCAGCGAAGCCGCTCCTGACCGATGCTTGACGACTTCGTGCTGGACGCTTCCGCCAGGACATTGCGACCCGTAGGTACCGGTTACAGTTCCGGTCAGTCCGACGTGATTGACAAGCGACGCGAGTACCAGACGACGAGCCACCCCTCAACGTCACCCCGAGCTTGCCGCGGGGACTCATCGCTTCGCTCTGAGAGACGGTCATCTCATAGACGTCCTATCTGCATCGCCCGTCTCCGTGAGTGAGCCGACCACGCGGCGCCTTCAGAGCAACCACCCCAAACGAGCGAAGGAGACCACCCCATGCCCTCACAGCCCCGGCGGTTCCGGTTCGGCGTCCAGATCGCGAAGACTCGGCCTGCCGGCGAGTGGCGCGAGGCCGCCCGCAAGGCCGCGACACTCGGTTACGACATTTTCCTGATGCCCGATCACTTCGGCGCCCAGCTGGCGATCGGACCGGCGCTGGCCGTCGTCGCCGAAACGGAATCGGA
>CBFGRG010000154.1:0-7327 GCA_965651105.1 uncultured bacterium
CTGGCTCCGAAGGATCAGAGCTCCATATCGCCAGGCTCACCACGACCACTATGACCAGCAAGGCGACAACCAGCCCCGCTCGCAGCGATCGCTTCATTGCCGCGGGGGACCTGGATGCTGTCGACGCTGTATCGCACTCATGGGGAGCATACTCACTACCGGAGGACCCAGCTGGTGGAATCGTCGCACAGGCGCCCGTTGGTCTATCGAAGCGTGTCGATCACGACGCCGTGTTCGCCATCCATTCCATCGTCGGCTCCGGCAGGCGCAGGCTCGGTCATCTCCGACATGCCATCGCTCGCGGTGATGCCCATTCCGGCATTCTCGCCGAGCCACAACGCACCCGCGCCGATCAGGATCGCCAGCAGACCGATCGCCGCCAGGTAGCCCCAATCGCGCACCCGTTCCGACACCGGCGGGTTCAGGATCGCCTCCGGGCTGGCTGGCCGCTTGAATCCGCGCAGGCGCAGCGCGTTGCTCACCACGCTGACACTGCTCATCGCCATCGCCGCCGCGGCAATCACGGGGTTGAGCAGGATGTCGAACGCCGGGTAGAGCGCGCCCATCGCCACCGGGATCAACAGGACGTTGTAGCCGAAGGCCCAGAACAGACCCTGCTTGATCGTGTTCACCGTTCGCCGGGAGAGGGCGATCGACGTCACGATCGATCGGAGGTCGTCACCGATCAGCGTCACGTCAGACGCCGCCATGGCAACGTCGGTACCGGTACCGATCGCGATGCCGAGATCGGCCTGGGCCAGCGCCGGCGCATCGTTGATGCCGTCACCGACCATCGCGACGACCCGACCCTCGTCCTGCAACTCGCGAACCTTCGCCGCCTTCTGGTCCGGCAGGACATCGGCAAGCACATGGTCGATGCCCACCTGGTCCGCGATCGCCTTCGCGGTGCGCTCGTTGTCCCCGGTCAACATCCAGACCGCAAGACCCAGCGCTTCGAGCTGCGCGATCGCATCGCTCGATTCCGGCTTGAGCGTGTCGGCGATGCCAAGGACACCCGCCAACTTCCCATCGATCGCCGCATACACAGGCGTCGCGCCATTGCCGGCGAGCCGATTCGCCGCGTCGGCCAGAGGCGCGACCTCGATGCCGGCCTCCGCCAGCAGCTTCCGGTTGCCGGCCAGCACGCGACGACCCTCGACCTCCGCCGCGATGCCGTGCCCGGCGATCGACTCGAAACCTGTCGCTTCGGCCAGCGCCAGGCTCTTCGCGCGGGCCGCGGCAACGATGGCCTCGCCCAGCGGATGCTCCGATCCGGTCTCGGCCGCCGCAACCAGCGCGAGCAGGGTGTCTGCCTCGACCCCATTCACGGTCTCCACGGCAGTCACCGAGGGCTTGCCGCGCGTGATCGTGCCGGTCTTGTCGAGCACGATCGTGTCGATCCTGCGCGCCATCTCGAGCGCCTCGCCGCCACGGACGAGGATGCCGTTCTCGGCCGCCTTGCCGGTTCCGACCATGATCGCGGTCGGCGCGGCGAGGCCGAGCGCGCACGGGCAGGCGATGATCAGGACCGCGACGGTCGCCGTGACCGCGTAGGAAAGCTTCGGTTCCGGCCCGACGAGCATCCAGATACCGAACGTCAGTGCGGCGATCACCAGCACCACCGGCACGAAGATGCCGGAGATGCGGTCGGCCAGCCGCTGCATCGGCGCCTTGGAGCCCTGGGCGTCCTCTACCAGTCGGACAATCTGCGCGAGCGCGGTATCCTGTCCGACCTTCGTCGCCTGGAACAGGAAGCTGCCCGAACCGTTGATCGTCGCGCCGATCACCTCGTCACCGGGCCGTTTTTCGACCGGAAGGCTTTCGCCCGTGAGCATGCTCTCGTCGAGCGTTGAGGTGCCCGACGTCACACGGCCATCGACCGGCACCTTCTCGCCGGGGCGAACCCGGACGATATCGCCCACAGCGACCTGCTCGATCGGAATGTCGATTTCCCGACCGTCACGGAGAACGCGCGCGGTGTTTGCCTGGAGGCCCATCAGGGCACGGATCGCGTCGCCGGTGCTCTTCTTCGCGCGGGCCTCCAGCCACCGCCCCATCAGGATCAGCGCGATGATGATCACCGCCGACTCGAAATAAAGGTGATAGGGGATGTTCCAGCGCTCGGCCAGATGCGGCCAAAGCGTCACGAAGGCGCTGTAACCGTAGGCGAAACTCGTGCCGACCGCGACGAGCGTGTTCATGTTCGTCGAGCGATGCTTCGCCGCCGCCCATGCCGCGGTGTAGAACTCGCGACCGGCCCAGAACTGCACCACCGTCGCGGCAATCAGCAGGAAGGGCGCGAGCGTTCGCTCCGAGATCGGCAGCTGCGGAACATACATCAGCACCATCATCACGGCGCCGATGGCAAGACTGACCAGCGACTTGCGTTTGAGATCGGCGATGTGGGCGTCACGCTTTGCCTCGCGCGTGTCGATCGCCTCCGCCTGCGATGGCGATGGCGCGGCGGTCGCCTCCGGGACCTGCGGGGCTGGCTTCGCGATGGGGGTGCCGGTGTAGCCGGCGCCAGCGATCGCTGCGGTGAAATCGTCGATTGAGGCCAGGGAGGGGTCGAACTCAACCGTCGCCCGATCGGTGGCGAGGTTGACGCTGGCCCCGGTCGTGCCCGGCACCTTCTCGAGCGCCTTCTCGACCCGGCGGACGCACGCCGCGCAGGTCATGCCCTCGACCTCGAACGTCGCCGAGCCATCGACCGACGCCGGAACGGTCGGCGTGGCGGGGGCCGGTGGCGGAGCGGGGACGGCAGCCGTGTACCCGGCCCCCTCGACCGCGGCGACGAGCGCGTCAGGCGACGTCCTCGCCTGGTCGAAATCGACCGTGGCGCGCTCGGTGGCGAGATTCACGCTCACCTCGTTGACACCGTCGACTTTCTCCAGCGCCTTCTCGACGCGGCGGACGCAGGCAGCGCAGGTCATGCCCTCGATGTCGAGGCGCAGCTCGGTCGGTGTCGATGTCGTTTCGGTGACAGCCATTGCATCGTCCCCGCTCGGGGCATACGCCCTCGTGTCTCTTGCTCACTCCAATAATACCCCTATAGGGTATATCGGGCAAGTGCGCCACGTGCATGCTCCGCACCGCAACATTGGTATAGTTGCCACGATATGTTCGCGGCCGGTTGTGGCCATCGCACCGACGCGCATCGCCGCTCGATCAGGAGGGGGGTGACATGACCGAGCATGTAGACAACCACGATGTCGAGTCGCGCTCCCGACGGCGAGAGTGCCCCTGGTGCCACAGCCGCGATGTCGAGCTGACCCAGCGAGGGTTCACCGGGCCGACCGATGAGCGCGATCAGTACATCACCTGCAACAACTGCAAGCGACTGACCTACGAAATCATCTCGCGCAACACGCGCGACATGCGCATGGGTCAGTACCAGACGGGCGGGACCTACCGCGACACCCGCCGGCAGACGAAGTACGACATCACGCGCGTGCTGAAGGTTGGATCCAACGAGTTCCTGCTCTACGTCAAGCCGATCGTGCGCAACAGCGACCCGATCCGGCCGACCTACCTGCGCCGAGGCCGATACTGACGACGCTCGTCGTCACACCGAGGTCACCATCGAGGTGACCGCTCGGGCGATCACCTCGATCGGCCCGAGGGCCTGCCCCCACCGCGCGTAATCTCATTGAGGAAACCATGATCCAGACCGCCCAGAGCCGCCGGCCCGCGCTGGCCGAAGAAGTGATGCGCCGCCGGACCTTCGCGATCATCTCGCATCCGGACGCCGGCAAGACGACCCTGACCGAAAAACTGCTGCTCTATGGCGGTGCCGTGCAGCTGGCGGGGTCGGTCACCGCCCGAAAGACCCAGCGTCACGCGGCATCGGACTGGATGGAGATCGAGCAGGAACGCGGCATCTCGATCACCTCAACGGTGCTGGCATTCCCCTATCGCGACTACCACGTCAACCTGCTCGACACGCCCGGTCACCAGGATTTCTCGGAGGACACCTACCGCACCCTGACCGCCGTCGACAGCGCCGTGATGGTGCTCGACGCCGCTCGTGGCATCGAGCCGCAGACACTGAAGCTCTTTGAAGTCACGCGACGACGGCGAACGCCCATTTTCACCTTCGTCAACAAGCTCGACCGGCCCGCACAGCACCCCCTGGAGCTGCTGGAGGAGATCGAGAACACGCTCGGGCTCCAGACCTACCCGCTCAACTGGCCAATCGGCGACGGTCCGGAATTTCGGGGCGTCTACGACCGCGTCTCCGGCATGGTGCATCTGTTCGAGCGCACCGAGCACGGCGCGAAGCAGGCGCCGGTGCGACTCTCCGGGCTCGACGACCCGACGCTCGACGAGCAGCTCGGCGCGGAGAAGGCGGCGACGCTGCGCGAGGAGCTGGAGCTGCTCGACCTTGCCGGCACGCCATTCGACCTCGACGCTGTCCTGGCCGGCGACCTGACGCCGGTCTGCTTCGGGTCGGCCCTGACCAACTTCGGCGTCCAGCTCTTCCTCGATCACTTCGTCGGCATGGCGCCGCCGCCGCAGTCGCAGGAAACGGTCGACGGTACTGAAATCGTTCCAGCCGACGAGACCTTTTCCGGCTTCGTGTTCAAGATCCAGGCGAACATGGACAAGCGCCACCGCGACCGCGTCGCCTACATGCGCGTCGTCTCCGGCAGGTTCGAGCGGGACATCGACGCCTGGGTGCCGCGTCTCAAGCGCAAGGTGCGGCTGTCCCGCCCGATGCGCCTGTTCGGCTCCGACCGCGAGGTCGTCGAAGAGGCCTACGCCGGTGACGTGGTTGGGCTGGTCTCGACCGGCACCTTCACGATCGGCGATACGATCAGCGGTGACGACATCGGTACCTTTCCACCGCTGCCGCGCTTCCAGCCGGAGCACTTCGCGCTGCTGCGGCATACTCGGGCCGACCGCTACAAGCAGTTCCTCAAGGGGCTGGGGCAAATCGAGGAGGAGGGCGCGATTCAGCTCTTCTACCCTGTCGCAACCGGCAGCCGCGAGCCGGTGCTGGCGGCAGTCGGCGCGCTCCAGTTCGACGTCGTCCGCTATCGCCTGGAGAGCGAGTACAACGTCGAGACGGAGATGGACCCGCTGTCCTACTCGGCAGTGCGGTGGGTCAGTGGCGACGACGAGGAGATCACCGCGATCGGCAACGGGCGCGGCCGGATGCGCGGGGAAGACCGTGACGGTCACCCGGTGATCCTGTTCACGACCGAGTGGGATCTCCGCTACGCCGAGGAAAACGCCGAAAACGTCACCTTCTCCGCCCTCGCCGAGGTGTAGACACAACACCCCCAACTTGGAAGAGGCTGGGGCTCATGCGTCCTGCGCCTCAACAAGACCAGGCCCCATGCGGCATCCGGGCAATTGTCGCGGCGTCGCGCCGCCACTGTAGCAGCCAGCGATAAACAGCATATGGCACACTTCGCGAGTCAAAATCCAGGCGCCGCCAGCCCAAAGGAGAACCCCTTGGCTACCACGACCAACCAGCTTCCGCATTGGGACATGACGACGATTTTCCCCAGCCTCGAATCGCCCGAGTTGGCATCGGCGGTCGCCGAGGTCGAAAAGAAGCTCAACAGCCTCGAAGCTGACACCAGCGATCTCCCCTCCGGCGCTGCGATCGACGACGCGACCGTCGCCACCTATGACGATCTCACCAATCGCCTCAACGACTTTCTCGAGCAGGCCAACACCGTCCGCGCGTACATTTTCGGGTTCACCTCGGTCAATTCCCGCGACGAGATCGCGGCTTCGCGCGAGAGTGAGTTCCGCATTCTCTTCGCCCGCGCCCAGCAGGTGCTCAACCGCGTCACCGCCTGGCTCGGCAGTCTCGACATTGACGCGCTGATCGCGCGATCGCAGGTTGCCAGGGAGCACGAATACGCCGTTCGGCAGTCGAAGATCAGGGCCGAACACCTGATGGCACAGCCCGAGGAGGATCTCGCCAGCCAGCTTGCAATCTCCGGCGGGCACGCATGGGGCAAACTTCAGAACGACGTCAGCTCGCAAATCCTCGTGGAGCTCGAGAAGGAGCCCGGCAAGCCGGAGCGCCTGGCGATGACCGAGGTTCGCGCGCTGGAAAACGATCCGGACCGCGGTGTCCGCCAGCGCGCCTGGGAGGCTGAAGTCGCCGCGTGGAAGGAGTGGTCGACGCCGTTCGCTGCCTCGCTCAACGGCGTCAAGGGCCAACACCTGACCTTGGCCAGCCGGCGCGGGTGGGGCGAGGTCCTTGACGAATCACTCTTCCAGAACCACATCGACCGCGAGACGCTCGACGCGATGATGGGAGCGGCCCGCGACGCATTCCCCGACTTTCACCGCTACTTCGCCGCCAAGGCGAAAGCGCTCGGGATCGAAAAGCTTGCGTGGTACGACATCGCGGCGCCGATCGGCGGAGACGACCGCGAGTGGACGTGGGACGACGCCGTCGCGTTCGTGAACGAGCAGTTCGGTACCTTCTCCGACCGCATGCGCGGGCTCTCGGAGCGCGCCTTCGAAGAACGATGGATCGACGCCGAGCCGCGTCCCGGCAAGACCGGCGGCGCATTCTGCATGGGCGTCCGGCCAGGCGAGTCGCGTATCCTCGCGAACTTCACCCCGTCGTTCGAGGAGGTCACGACGCTCGCGCACGAGCTGGGGCACGCCTACCACAACCTCTGCGAGGAGAATCGCACGACGCTCCAGGCGTGGGGCACGCCGATGACGCTTGCCGAGACCGCCAGCACCTTCTGCGAGACGATCCTGCGCAAGGCCGCGCTGAAGACGGTCTCTCCGGCCGAGCAACTGACAATCATCGAGGGCGACCTCCAGGGCGCCGCCGCGGTGACTGTCGACATCACCAGCCGGTTCCTGTTCGAGCAGGCGGTGTTCGAGAAGCGAGCCCAGCGAGAGCTGTCCGCGGACGAGTTCTGCGAGTTGATGCTCGATGCGCAGAAGCAGACCTACGGCGACGCGATCGAAGAGGCGACCCTCCACCCCTACATGTGGGCGGTGAAGCCGCACTATTACTCGATGGACTACGCCTTCTACAACTACCCGTACATGTTTGGCCTGCTGTTCGGTTTGGGCCTGTACAAACGGTACGAGGAAGATCCGGACGCTTTCCGGGACAACTACGACGAGCTTCTCTCCTCGACGGGCATGGCCGACGCGGCGGATCTTGCGAGCCGGTTCGGGATCGACATCCGCGCGAAGGCGTTCTGGGAGGGGAGTCTCGACGTCGTCCGCGAGGACATCGATCGTTTTGTCGAGCTCGTTGACCAGCGGGCGTAGCGACAGATTCGCTCGAGGCCACGCAGCGCCGTGAACCTTCTCGGGCGCCACGAAAAACCCC
>CBFGRG010000155.1:0-7206 GCA_965651105.1 uncultured bacterium
GACTGTCCGCCGGCTGATGAACAAGGCATCACCGATATCCACATCGGTCATGCCCGCGACCAGCAACTTCAGCACTTCCCGCTCCCGCGCCGACAGCCCGACATCCCCATCGCCGGCTCCGGCCGTGGCGTTGCCGGCCGAGATTGTCATCGCCTCCCGCGCGACGTCCTTCCACGACAGCACCTGTCCTTCGGACCACGTCGCCGCGAACGCCCCTTGAGACAAACGCTGTCGCGCCCGGTCCACCGCCAGGGCGACCGCCGTCTGGTCCTCCCGGTCGACCGGGTGCCCGAGGCGCTCTCGCATCGCGGCGGCCGCGCCGAACAAGCGGGCCGCCGTGGCGGGGTTGGTTGCCACCACCGCGCGCGCCACGCCTTCAACACACCGTGCCACGTTGGCCTGGTCTTCCGCCGCAACGAACACCGCGAGCGCCTCGCCATACGCGGCGGCGGCCTCCCGGGTCTTGCCCCCGGCCAGCAACGCGCTTCCGAGGAAGAGGGTTGAAACGGCGGCGCCGATCGTCCCCGGCATGGCCTGCTGCTGGCGGAGCGCTTCGCGCAGCGTCGCCTCCGCCGCCGCGGCATCGCCGCTGATGAGCAGGACACGGCCGAGATCGCTCAACGCGGCCGTCTCGATCAACGGGTTGCCGATGGCATGACCGATCTGCCGCGCCTCCTCCAGCAGGTCCCGCGCGCGCTCCGGCTCCCACTGCGACAGGGCGACGTCCGCGAGCCGGCCGAGCGCCCAGGCGTGCGACATCGAATCGCCGCTCGCGCGATGCAGCGACACCGCCTCGGACAGCAGTGCCTCCGCCTCGGCGAGATCGCCCTGCTGGTACGACAACCAGCCACCGGTATCCACCACGCGACGCCGCACCTCGGCCGGCATGTCGGGGATACGCTTCAGGACGCGGCCGAGCCAGAGCCGGCCCTCGCGGAAATAGCCGTACCGGAACCAGAACTCATCGAGCCCGCTCGCCAGGCGGGCGGCGGCGAGCGGGTCGTGCTCCAGCAGCCAGGCGAGCGCCACACGCAGGTTGTCGAGCTCGGGATGCAGGCGCCGCACCCGTGTCTGCGTCACCGGTGTCGTGTTCGCCTGCGCCGACGACTCCAGCGACGCGACCAGATCGAGGTAATACCGCGCGTGGCGCTCCCGTATCGCCATCTCCTCACCGCTCGCCAGCAGTCGCTCCAGCGCGTACTCGCGAATCGTCTCCAGCATCAGGAACCGGCTCGTGCCGCCGGGCCCTTCGACCGAGCGCAGCAGGCTACTGTCGACCAGCGACGCCACGACGCCCAGCGCGTCATCCGGCCCGATCACCGCCTCGGCTCCGTCGAACGAGAACCCGGCGGAAAACACTGCAAGCCGGCGCAATGCCGCGCGCCCGCGCTCGTCGAGCAGGTCGTAGCTCCATTCGATCGTGTTGCGCAGCGTGCGCTGGCGCGCAGGCGCGTCCCGCGGCCCCTCTCCGAGAATATCGAGGTGGCTTGGCAGGAGGGCGAGCAGCTCTCGCGGCGTGATCACCTTGCTCCGCGCCGCGGCGAGCTCGATGGCCAGCGGCAAGCCGTCGAGCCGCGCGCACATCTCCTCGACCACCGGCGCCATCTCGGCGGTGATGACATACGACGCGGAATGCGCCCGCGCCCGTATCTCGTAGAGCGCCACCGCGGCGTTCGGACCGAGCGGCGGCGCCGGATAGACGATCTCTCCCGAGACATTCAGCCGCACGCGGCTGGTGGCGAGCACGCGCACCGACGGCGCGCCCCGCACCAGGTCGACGAGGCTCGGCACCGCATCGAGCACATGTTCGAGGTTATCGATGACCAGCAGGAGATCGCGCTCCGCGAGCGCCTCGCTCAGGCGATCGGGATCGGCGAGCGCCAGCGCCCGTGCGACTGCCGTCGGGACGAACGTCGAGTCACGCACCGGGGAGAGGGGGACGAACACCGCGCCATCGGTGTGGTCGGCGGCGAGATCGCGCGCGGCTTCCACCGCGAGCCGGGTCTTGCCGGCGCCGCCGGGACCGGTGATCGTCACCAGCGAGGCACCGGGCTGCCGTGCGAGCGCCAGCAGGCGCGCCAGGTCGCGCTCCCTTCCAACCAACGGCGTTGGCCACATGGGGAGCCGTCCGGGTTGCCCTGCCAGCATGCCGGGGACGTCGTGGAGCGGGGGTGGGTCGGGCGATGTGGCCATGGACACTCACCTCGCGAACTGCTCGAATGGCAAAGCCATCATCCAGCCGCAATATCCCCGCTGTCAATCGCCCCGCACTCGCGAAGGCCACGCTCGCTTGTCCGCGCCTTCATAATGGAACGCATCGCGGCGCCGGCCCCGGGCCGACCACCCAGGAGATCAGCACGTTGCCAACCGACGCCATGCACCTCCGAATGGAGCTTTTCGTCGAGAACATGGACCGCGCCATCGCGTTCTATCGCGACGTGCTCGGTTTCACGCTGCTCCGGCGCGACGAGGGGTACGCCAGCATCCATCGTGGCAGTGTCACGCTCGGCATCGGCCCGATCGCGAAGCTCCCCGATGTCGGCGGCTACTTCACCCGCCACAAGCTCCGCGCCAACCGGGGGATGGGCGTCGAGATCGTACTGGAAGTCGAGGACATCGCTGCCGAGTACGAGCGCGTCCGCGCGACCGGCTGGCCGCTCCTCGACGACCTGAAGGATCGGCCCTGGGGGCTGGCCGATTTCCGCCTCGCCGATCCCGACGGTTACTATCTCCGCATCACCTCGCTCCCCGTCCAAGACGACACCAGCCCGAGGTAGCCGCGCCCCGTTTCGGTGCACAGTCAGCAGTCCCCAACCGCCTCGGCAGGCAGGCTCCCGAGGGCGTTTCGTGCGGTTTCGCGTTGGCGGGGTGCGACCCCAGCGCCAGGAGCGCCGCTACTCGTCGGCAAGATCCGTGAGCGCGGCCCCGGCGTCCGCGCCGGCGCTCTTCATGCCCTTCGGCGCACGGAATCCGAACGACTCCGCCACCTCGGCCGAGGCGAAGTAGTACTCCGCGATCGTGTTGTCGTAGGACCGCGACTCCGGCGTGTGGTAAATGCGGGAGCTGGCGTTGCCCTTGACCGGGAAGCCTTCGGGGATGTTGTTCTCGCCATCGCCCCGGACCCAGCCCTCGCCGCTGTCACCCTCGAGCTCCGGACCGGCTTCGGCCGCATCCGCGACGTCGGTGTCACCGGCGACGACGTCCTCGGCGATCTCGCTCTCCGCGCTGTCCGACGCGGCATCGGCGTCATCGGCGACCCGCGCCGCCTCGACGGCGCCAGCGGTCTCGTCGTCCTCGACCGGCTCGGCCGGCTCCCAGGCGTTGAGCACCGCGCCCTTGCCCTCGGTCGCGATCTCGATCAGTCGATCGGTCAGCTTCTGGTCGAACAGCTCGTTGCGCATCATGTTGCGGAAGTAGTCGCCGCGATACATCTCGCGCACCTGCCGTCGGCGCGCCGCGGTTTCCTCGTCGGCGTCATCGTCGCCGGCGTCATCCGGCCCGAACATCTCGTCGAGCCGGGCATCGATGTCCTCGTCCGTAACCTCGATGCCCTCGCGGTTGGCGACCTCCCGCAGCACCAGGCTGTTGCGCAGGCGACGCTCGGCCTCCGGCCGGAGCTCGGCCTTGACGTCATCCTCGGTCTGGCCCTGAATGCGCAGGTACGCCTCGTACGGCGTGCCGCTCTGGGCGAGGTTCTGCTTGAGGTGACCGAGCTGGTGCTCGACCTCCTCGTCGATCATCACCGACGGCGGGTCGATCTCCGCCCCCTCGGCGATCTGCTCGATGATCCGGTTGACCACCGACGTGCGCGCCTCGCTGGTCTTGCCCTGATGGACGTCGTCGCGGATTTGCGCCCGCAGGTCCTCCAGGCTGCCCGCGTCGGCGGCGCTCTTCGCGAACTCGTCGTCGAGCTCCGGCAGGTCGCGCGTCTCGATCTTCTTCAACGTCACGGTGTAGCTGAGCGACTTGCCGCGGATCGACGGATCGGCGGTCTCATCCTCTTCATCGAACACCAGGTCGAACGATTCGGTCTCGCCGACCTTCATCTCCTCGATCTTCTCGCGGAGCTGTTCGAGCAGGTTGGTCTCGCCCAGGACGAACTGCGCGTCCTCGACCGGCTCCTGGAACTCCTCGTCGCCTTCCTTGACCTCGTAGTCGACCGTGACGCGGTCGCCCTCGACCGGGGTCCGGGCCTCCTCGACCTCGGTCCACTCGGCCTGCGACTTCTGCAGGCGCTCGAGCACCTCGTCGACATCGGCCTCGGTGATCGCCGCGTCCTCAGGCTCGACCCGAACCGACGCGTAGTCGCCCGGCTCGATCGTCGGGTAGACCGGCACCGACACCTTGAAGGCCACCGGCTCGAGCTCGACGATCTCGACCTCCGGCTCGCCGACCGGGGTGATCTCTGCCTGCTCCAGCGCCTCGCGATAGAGCTTGTCCATCAACTCGTCGGCGGCCTCGCGCAGGAAGACCTCGCGCCCGTAGAACCGCTCCACCATGTTCCGCGGCGCCTTGCCCTTGCGGAAGCCGGGGATCTGGATATCCCGCGAGACCCGCCGGAAGGCGCGGTCCATCGATGTCGCGAATTCATCCTCGTCGGCCGCGATATCGAGCACGACGATGCTGGCTTCCTGCCGCTCTACGGAGAGTTTCACGCGTATCGCGTCCCTTCTGAATGGCAATCCGGCCGGCGCCTCGGCGCCGCCGTCCTGGGTGAGGCCACGGCCCCGCCATCTACGTATAAGGAAGGCCGGCGCTGGTTCGCCTCGGAAAACCGCCCCGCGCGAGTCAATTCGTCCCGCCGGAGACACTCGGCAACAACGATGACGCGCGGGCACACCGAAACGACCGCCACCACGGCCCTGTCCGCTCGGCAGTATAGCATCGGCCCGCGATCGCCTGCGAATCGGTGACTGCCTGTCACAATCAGGCGTACGAACATCTCCCGACCGCGATTGCTGGCCGATTCCCGACCACGGTTTCACATTGTCATGTGGCCCCTCAGGTGGTATTGTCGTTGTAGCGCCTGATCGCGGTGTACGTTCACCCTCGGCAATCGAGGGACGGTACCGGACCGGGCGACCGCATCGTTCGCAGTACCTCGGCCTCTGTGGGCCGCGACCTTTCCGAACGGTACGGGAGGAGAAAACCGGCTGCCAGGCGCGAGGTTCGGGATGGAGCATCGCTGGGGGAGATGGCTGCTCCCCCAGCGAAAGCGGACCGCGCGCCGGCGGGCCGGGCACGTCGTTCAATGCATGGCCGTTGCGGCCAGGACCACACACTGTCGACGCGACTTCACGGTTCTCGTCGCTTCGGAAGGGAAGGCACGTTGACCACGCTACGCCCCACTGCATCGCTCTGGCGACGCACCCGCGCAACCCTGCTGGCGGGGTCGATCGCGCTCGGGACGCTGCTGGCACCGGGAGCGGCGCTCGCCGACGATACCGGCGCCGCCGGCTCCTCAGCCGATACCACCACCGCCGGTTACCAATGGTCCGGTGACTCGCTCACCGACGCCACTGCCTGGGTCGTCAGCCGCGGCGGTCTCGAGCTTCGCGCCGAGCCCTCCCGCGACGCCAACGTGCTCACCAGCATCCCCGACGGAGCCGTTGTCGACCTGCGTATCGACGAGACCGATACCGTCGTCGACAGCGACGGCGTCACTCGTTGGTGGCCCGTCGCCTACGGTGGTCAGAGTGGCTGGGTTCCCGGCCAGTTCCTCACCGACACCGCTCCGGATTCCGCCGGCCTGACCAGCAAGGACGGCTCCGCCCCCGGGGCGACAAGCTCCACCTCGACCAGCGGCGAGTTCGACTACACCGCCGACCAGCTCGAAGGCGCCACCGCGACCGTTGCCGGCAACGGCGATAGCGTCAACGTCCGCGCCGAGCCCACTGTCAACAGCGACGTCGTGACCGAGGCTGCCGACGGCTCCCTCGTGAACCTGCGTATCGCCCAGGTCGACACCGTGCGGGAGGGCAACACCCGCTGGTGGCCGGTCGAGGTCAACGGACTTCCGGGCTGGATCTCGGGCAACTTCCTCACCAGCAGCAACGCAGCCGTCTTCCCGGCCGGCTCGACGGCGCTGGTCCAGACCGAGTCCGGCTCGGGCGCCAGGCTGCGCGCCGCCGCCGGACGTGATGCCGACCAGACGGGCTCCGTACCCGAGAGCGCGACCGTGACGATCGTCTCCGGTCCGGCCAGCCACGACAACAGCGCAAACGGCTGGTTCGAAGTCGACTACAACGGCACGCGCGGCTATGTCGACGGCGACCTGCTCGTCCTGCTCACGCAGCCGACCACCAGCGCCACGCAGGGCAGCGCGCCCACGACGGAGTCCAGCTCCACCAGCCGTGGCACCGCGCCCGCCACCAGCACGTCCCAGAGCCGCTCGACCACGGGTACGCAACCGAGCGGCACCGACAACCAGATCCCGACCGACGACCAGCAGGCGGGCCAGACGGCAACCAGCGAGGCGACCGGCACCGCGCCGTCGGGGCAGGAGACGGACACCCCGACATCAAGCGCCACCGAGCCGACCCAGCCATCCGATGAGGGTGAGCAGCCGGAGGACGAGGAAGACGACGAGCCGAGCACCGAGGGCACGCGCCCGTGGGAAACCGGTTCGACGCCGTCACCGACCGCGACCGCAACCGCCACGAACACCCCGACGCCAACGCCGACCCAGGCGGCCGGACAGGAGGTCAGCAGCGCCGGCTTCATCATGCCGGTCCAGGGCGCGACCCTGACGCAGGGATTCGGGTGCAGCTCGCTCGGCTTCTACGCCTACAACCCCGACTGGGGCTGCGGCGTCCATGACGGGGTCGACTACGCCGCGCCGGCCTACACGCCGATCTATGCCGTCGCCGACGGCACCGTCGTCACCGCCGGCTGGTGCGACTGCGGTCTCGGCTACTACGTCGAGATCGACCATGGCAACGGCATCCATACGCTCTACGGTCACATGGCGACCCAGCCGACCGTGCGCACCGGCCAGACGGTGCGGCAGGGCCAGGAGATCGGTCCGGTGGGCAGCACTGGGCTCAGCACCGGCCCGCACGTCCACTTCATGGTCCAGGTCAACGGCGTCTCCCAGGACCCCGCCCGCTACCTGCCGTAGCGTCCACGCAAAACCCGACAAGCACGAAGGGCCGTTCCAGGCTTGGAACGGCCCTCGACATATTGCTTCGACCCCAGAGGCACCGA
>CBFGRG010000156.1:0-7165 GCA_965651105.1 uncultured bacterium
CGCGACCGTCGGTCGTCGAGGCATCGACGACCGCCATGTCGAAGGCGGTCGCCCGAGCGCCACCCCGACCGGGCGCCTCACGCGAGGTGCGCCAGACCGAGTTCGGCATGAAGTTGTACCCGAGGATCGGGATGCCCGCCTCGCCCACCGCCCGGATGGTGTGCTGGTACTGTTCGATCTGGCGCTCGGCGCCCTCCTGCCCCGTCATCGCGAGATGGACGAAGTAGAGCGGCACGTTCTCGATCGCCTCGACCCTGAGATCGTATTCGGCCGCTTTCGCGACGAGCTCCTTCAGGTCGGCGGCTTCCCACCGCTCCTCGCCCGGCAACAGGGGCGAGTTCATCTGCACCCCGGACACACCGAGCTGGGCGGCGAACCGCAGGATTTCGTCCGTCATCTCGCTGAATTGGCCGACCGCGACCCGCATTCCTGTCCTCTCCATCGGTTGCCTCTCGCACGAACCTGTCGTGTCGGCCCTGTGCCGGCGGATGATCCACGGCCGCCACAGGGGCGGCGCTACGCTGTGACTGCCGCGCCGTTCTCACGAATCGTCAGGCGTCGACGGCCTCCCGCACGTCGCTCAGCTCGCTGTTGACCGCCTCGATCAGGCCGGTCATGTACCCGATCGCGTGCAGCCGTCCCAGCAGCTCATAGCCCGGCGTTTCGTTCGCCTCGCCGGCCAGCGTCGGCACGTGGTCCGGTCGCATCGGCCCGTCGAAGCCGACCTCGGCCCACGCTCGCATCGTCGCGAGCATATCCGTCTGGCCGGTGTTGTGGAACGTCTCCACGAACCGCTCCGGTGTGCCGCGAACATCGCGGAAGTGGACGAAAAAGACCTTGCCCTGCCCGCCGAAACGCCGGATCTCCGCCGGCACGTCGGCGCCCATCGTCGAGAAGTTGCCCTGGCAGAAGGTGATGCCGTTGTTCGGGCTCGGCACCATGTCGATCACGCGCTGGAAGGCGTCCGGGTTGGTGAGGATGCGCCCGATGCCGCGCACCGGCGAGATGGGCGGATCGTCCGGATGCACCGCCAGCTTCACTCCGGCCTTCTCCGCGACCGGCACCACGCGCTTGAGGAAATCCTCCATGTTCTCCCAGAGGGCGTCCTCGGTGATCTCGCCCCACTCGGTGAGGGAGGTATGGTCGACGGCGGTATGGTCGTACCCGGAGACGAGGGCGTTGCCGCGCCCGGCCACCTTGATGCCGAAATCGCTGCGATACCAGCCGATGCCGGCCATCCAGTTGTGGCACATCACGCCGATGCCGAGGCGGCCCATGTTCTCGAGCAGCTGGCAGAAGCGCTGGATACCCTCCTCGCGGCCGTGCAGGCCGAGCTTCACCGGCTCCATGATGCTCGCCGGGGCAGACTCGATCACCTGCAGATCGAGCCCGGCTTCGTCGAAGCGCTCCTTGACCGCGCGCAGGTGCTCGAAATCCCATGCGGGCGGGTCGTTCGGACCCTCCGGCACGCCGGTGACGGCAGTGTTCACGCCGAGCTGGGGGGCGAGCTCCCAGAGCTGGTCCGGCGTGCTGGCGCGGAAAACCTCGGCGAGCCTGGGGGTGAACGGCTCGTCGAGCGGTTCGATATCGAGCAGGTCGCTCCAGTCGCTGACGGTCGTTGGGACATCGGTCATGAGGTCACTCCCTGATGGTGGCGGTTGCTGCCGGCAGTGTCGGCTGAGTCGCAGGATGCCGCAAGTGGGGCGGAGCGAGGGGGTTGACATAGCGGCACCGCCTCCCTAAGATGCAGGTACATTCATCGCTGGCAGGGCCACGCATAAGCGGAGCGAATCCGCGTAGAGACACGAGATACGGCCCGGTTGCCAGCGCGAGTGCAGGGCATCCCGGATGTTCGGGATACCCGGGGCGATGGCGCTTTGCCGGATGGCTCGGCCCGATCGCCTGCGCGTCAGGACTGACGTGACGTGACGAATGTCCTGCATGCCGGTGTCCGGCTCATTGCCGCGATACCGTCGGCAGCCTCCCTCGGAGGGCACGCCGCACGCAAGAGCGTGGTCTGGCTGGTGACGTCGAACACCCCACGGACAGGGCCTTCGCGCGCGGCGACAGGTGAGCCCGGTGGAACGATCGCCCAGCGGAAGTCGGCAGTGCCTGGTTGCGGTGGAGCGATTCGCCGCAGGCCATGCGCGGGTACCTGCGACCGGCAGGTGGTGGGCGCGGCGACAGTCGCGGCCCGGCACGGATGACCGGTTGGGATCGCCGCCCTCCGGATCGGCTCGAGCAGATCGCAAGGCTGCCACGACGGTCGACCGGCCTGACACGCGGGCGGAGATTCGGCAGACCCGGGTGTCGACGGCTCAGACGGCCCGAACCGCGAGCGTGGTGAATGCGCCGGCAACACGCCGGGGTCACCAGCGGATCACCTGATCACCTGCGGAGGGCAGCGGCGAGGCGTCGAGGATTCGGGACGTGGACACAGCACGTGCCTGGGCACCGCGCGAGGCTGAGGGACGCCAGCACATCCAGTCGTGAGGACTGCGTGAGCTTGCGTTTACCGGCCAGGTCGAGCATGAAAGGGGCCGCATCGACATAGATACGATCGAATGGAGCGTCGGCGCGCGAGCGCCACGTGAACACGGCGGAGTAGCCGATACATGAGAAGAGACGCTGGATAAGCGGGCTGTTGATGTGAATCGACAGCCCGTTTTGGTGTTTGCATTGAGCGATGGAGCTCCGCCACGGGTGGAACACCCCATTGATTTTCTCGATACCCCGAATTAACCGTCCGTACATTGTTTACATCTGCCACCGCTGCTGGTATCGTACGATCAGTACGGATTCAACGTATCGCATCAAGTCATGTTCATCGCCCCGGCGCGCTGCTGGGGACGGTCACGCTCTTGGGGAGGAGTGCGCATGGTGTCGTGGTTCACGCGGCTGGTTCAGCCGTTTGTGGGGTTGTGTCTCGTGATCGCCCTGATGGTCGCCGGTGCCGCGACCGTTTCGGCCCAGTCGACGATAGACCCCGGTCTCGACAGCGACGACGACGGCATCATGAACAATATGGATTTCGACGATGACAACGACGGGTATCCCGACGATGCCGACTGCGCCCCCTTCGATCCCACTCGCTGGGTCGATTGCGATGCGACCGCCACCTTCGACGAGCCAGATAACGATGGCGACGGCATCCCCGATCGGGCAGACCCCGACGACGATAACGACGGCATCGTCGACGATCAGGACCCGGATCCGCTCGATCCAGCTGTCGGCCCTTCGCCCGACGATACCGTCCACGAGCCCGACAACGATGGCGATGGCATCCCCGATCGCGCCGATCCCGACGACGACAACGATGGCGTGATGGACGAGCAGGACTCCCACCCGTTCGACCCCAGCCGGGGCGAGAAGCCGCCGCCCTCGATCGTCGATTCCCAGACGGACAGCGACGGGGATGGCATTGCCAACTCCCACGATCCCGACGACGACAACGACGGCGTGGTAGACGAGCTTGACTGCGCGCCGTTCGATCCCTCGATCGGCCTTTGCCCGGACCCAGAGCCAACCGGCGACAGCTCAGGCGGAACCTCCGTCACCGTTGGGAGTTCGGGCAGCCGCGGTGTGGGTGGGGGCGCCCTGGTCGTGACCAGCCTCCCATCGACGGGTGTCGGCGCGACGTCACCCCTGGCGCCGTTGGCGGCGGCGATGGGTATCGCCCTCATGCTGCTGGTGCTCGCCGGGATTCGCGGCTGGCTGCACCCGGTCCGCGTGCCAGCACGACGCCGCTGATCGAAAAGCCGGGGAGGCGTGTCCCTCCCCGGCTGTCAGCTCGCTTCAGCCGGGTGCGTTGGCATGAATCAGCGCACCGGGGACGTCGTGAGCGCGTCGCCAGCGCCATCCCTGCCACGGTCGAGCCGGCTTATCTGCCTGGACACCGCCCGGATCGCGTATCAGACAACCATGAACGAGCCGATCATGCCCATCATCGCGTGCGGCATGCCGGTTTCGACGTCCGGCACGAAGCAGGCGACGAGGTACTCGCCCGGCTGCGCGTCGAGCTCCACGTAATTCGTCGCGCCAGGGCTCATCGGCGCCGCGCCGGTTCCGGCAACGAACGGTGGCTGCTCGGGCTCGGCTTCGGCAGGCGCCTCCGCGGCAGGCGACGCCGGCGGAGCCGTCATCGACGCGATGATCGCCTCCGCCGGAACGCCTGGCGCCATCTGGTAGATCGCCATTTCGTGCAGCTGCGTCCCGCCGTTGGTCACTTCCCAGATGTACTGTCCGGCCGGAACCTCCGCCGGCAGTCCGTCGAACGTCATTTCGACCATCGTGATGACGCCATCCGCTACCGGATCGGGAGCCGTACCGACCTCATCGGTAACCTCCAGCATCGACATCATGCCGTGAGCGACATGTGGCACCCCCTCGTCGTCGGGGATGACGCAGACCACCGCGTAGGTGCCGGGATCGAGCCAGGCGATCACCGTGCCCTGGCCGCCGGGTCTCGTCATGGGGCCGCCATAGGAGCTCACGACGTCGAAGAGCGCGAGCAGGTCGCCTCCCATCAGCACCTGCATGAACTGCTCCTGCGTGACGCCCTCGTTGAACCGCAGGAACATCGCGTGATGATCCTCGGCCCCCGCCTGGTTGTTCATCGTGATGCGGTTGTAGCCGCTCACGGTGGATGCCGGCATTTCGAACGCGTACTCGCTGGAGTTGATCACCAGCTCGGGGGAAGCGACAGCGGCAGGGCTGGCCTCCTGGGCCGCGACCGGGCGAGCCCCGGCGGGAATGAGAAGGCCGGCGCCAACGGCGGCGGACAGCTTGAGTGTTGCGCGACGGCTCATGGGCAAATCGAGTGCACGACGAGAGGTGCCAGCGAACATGATCCACTCCTCACGATCGATGATGACGCCGCCAGCTGACGGTGCATCCTTGCTTTGAAGGTGGGTCCCGCTGCATCGTAGAAGGTCGGATGTGGCCGCGTCTACGGGTGCGCGAGCATCAGCATCCGGCCTATGGCACTCGAATGTCAGGCATGAATATGTGGATACCGGCTGGCGCCTCAGATGTCGCGCCCGTCGTGATCGCCGGCGGCGCGGAAGGGGAAGCACTCGGTGTTGAGGTAGGGGCAGAATCGGCAGATGTGGTGGCTCGGGCGCATCGGCCACGCTTCCTCGTGCACCATCCGCACGAGGACGCGCCGCAATTCGCTCCAGCGACCATGCATCTCGTCGCGGGTTTGCCATCGCTGGTCAACCTCGCCATCCCGCAGCCAGAGATAGCTGAATACCACCCTGGGCTCGTCCTGACCGCGCAGCGCCATGTCGATGTGCCGCTTCAGCGCGATTCGGGAGAGCAGCGGCGTGAACTCGGTGTGGTCTCGATTCCGCCCCGTTTTGTAGTCGATGATCTCGAGATATGGCCCCTCGGCGTCGCGACGGCGGACGACGATGTCCGCCTTGGCACCGAGCATCACGCTGCCCAGCTCGCCCGGGTCGTTCCAGCGGCGCGGATCGAAGTGCTCCACGATCAGCACCTGGGCGTCGCCGTCGTTGATGTAGGCCTCGCCGACCGCGCCCCAAAGCAGGATGTTGTCGATATCGGCCGCCCGCACCTGTGGATCGTCGTATTCGCTCTCGGGCAGCAGCGTCTCGACCCACTGCCGGTAGGTCTCCGTCGGTGGCGGCGCCTGCCGGCGCTTGAGGGTGTTGCCGATTCGCTCCATCAGCTTGTGCAGCGCATTGCCGACCTCCATCGCGCGGTCCCATGGCCGCTCGTAGGGAATCCGGTCGATGTATTCGAGCCGGCAGCGTCGTGGACACTCGAGGTAGCGGCGCAGCGAGGTGGGGTAGATGCCCTTGTTCCGGTTCCAGCGTGGACCCGGCATCCCCGCGAGCGGTTGCGCGCGAGCGTCGTTGGGCGGGTGCAGTGCCACCTGGGTCCCTCCTGCCGGAGCCGATTGCGGGGGTCTGGCACAACCTTAGCAGGAATCGCCACGCCGTGGTGGATCAGGCAGCCCCGCGGCGATCCCTGCCGGCGTCCCGCACCGCAGGCACATGCTTCGCCTCACATCCAGATCGACCACGCCGCCGGCAGCAACGCCGCCAGCAACCCGCCGAGCGTCAGGATCAACAGTTGCCGCCGGTCCCGCTCGGGGTGGGGCACCGGTGGCCACAGCGCCAGCGCGATGCCGAGGCACACCAGCGGCAGTGCCAGCAGCGCGCCCGAGCGCTCGGCGCCAATTACCAGCCCCCCGATGCCGAGTCCCAGCGCGTTCCACAATCCCAGCCGGCCCAGCGCCGGCAGCGGTGTCGGCATCAGCGCCAGGGGTGCAAGCATGACGAGGTAGACGCCATAGAGCTGCATTGCCAGCGGGAAGCGCGGGTGCACGTCGCGCGCGCCGTCCAGCCCGCTGAACGCCCAGACCACCATTGCCCCGATCACCACCAGGGCGACGGCGCTGAGAGGTTGGATGCGGGCTCGGATCATGTGGCGGCTCCGGGACGGCAGCGCCGGACGGCCCTCCGGCAGGCAGGATCGGGCGACGACAGCCCGGTATTGCTGTCGATTCCCTGCGAGAATGCTATCGTGAACACGGAGAAGACTGGTTGTCGTCGGGCGACCGTTGCGTCGGCCGGCGCGTGCAGCCTACCGTCGGGCTGGCATGATCGTGTCGCAAGGCGACATATGGTGAGGTGGCGATGGGCGAGGAACTGTCGAAAGCGCGTTACGAGGCTCTGGCCGAGTTCCGGCACCAGCTCCGGCGGTTTCAGCGGTTCAGCGAAGAGGCTGTCCGTGCCGCCGATATTGAGCCCCAGCAGCATCAAATGATGCTCGCGATCAAGGGCTCGCCGGACGAAACCCTGACCATCGGCGGTATCGCCGAGCGGTTGCAGATTCAGCATCACAGCGCTGTCGAGCTCGTCGCCCGGGCCGAGACCCGCGGGCTCGTGCGTCGCACCCGTGGCGAAACCGACCGCCGGCAGGTCTATGTCGACCTCACCGATACAGGCGCCGCGGCGCTGCGCGACCTCTCGTCGACGCATCACCGCGAGCTTGTTACCGCTGCTCCCGAGCTGATCCGCGTGCTCCAGCGCATCATCGGTGACGACAACGGCGACGCCTGACACAGCGGTCTCTGGAACCTCGTCGGCAGCACTGGATGACAATCGCGATGCCGTACGGACCGGCACGAGGCCGG
>CBFGRG010000157.1:0-7147 GCA_965651105.1 uncultured bacterium
CGTCTGTACCCACGCCGTGCCCGTCACCGCCGCGAGTCCGAAGAAGAGGAAGACGAACACCTCGCCCAGCCCGAGGTAGCTGATCGGGAACGGCCCGCCGGTGTAGGCCACCGTGCAGATCACCGCCGCGATGCCCAGCAGCAGCAGCGGCCAGCCGCCGCGATAGACCAGCACCAGCCCGGTTGCGGTGGACAGCGCCAGCGCCACACCGGTCGCGATCAGCACCGCCCGGTGGGAGAGCAGTCCGGCCGAGGTCACTCGTGTCGGCCCCATCCGCTCGGCGGTGTCGGCGCCCCGCGTGAAATCGAGCGCGTCGTTGGCGAAGTTAGCCGCAATCTGGAGAAAGAGGGCGGTCAACAGCGCCATCGCCGCCGAGAGCGCGTGAAAGCCATCCTCGTGGATGGCGACGCCGGTGCCGACGAGGATCGGCGCGATCGCCGCCGGCAGCGTTTTCGGGCGCGCCGCCAGCACCCAGAGCTTCCACTGCGGCAGGGTGGGGGAGGGTGTCGAGGCAGCCACCGGAGTGTCGGTCATCGGAGGAGGTCTTGTCTTTCATGGCGTACGGGGTCTGTACAGGACCGGCACGAGGCCGGTCCCTACGCCTCGTCGGCGTCGTTCACGGTCAGGTCCATCGTGTCGATCAGGCGCGTCTCGCCGATTCGCACCGCGACCAGCGCTCGCGCGCCTTCGCCGTCAATGATAGTGGTGATTGGCTCGAGCGTCGTCGGGTTCACGATCGTCAGGTATTCGACCCGGATGCGCTGGTCACCCGCCAGGAGCGCCCCGCCGAAGGTGAGCAACGTTCGCACCGAGCGCTCGCCGGCCGCGACCTGCGCCCGCAGCATCTCCAGCGTTCGCGGGATGATCAGTGCCGCCTCCCGCTGCGGTGGGGTCAGCCGCGCGTTGCGCGAGCTAAGCGCCAGGCCGTCCTCGTCGCGCACCAGCGGGCAGGCGACGATTTCGCCCGGCAGCGAGAGATCGGCGACCATCCGCCGCAGCATCGCCAGCTGCTGCCAGTCTTTCTCGCCGAAATAGGCCCGATCGGGCTTCACCTGGTTGAGCAGGATCGACACGACCGTCGCCACGCCGTCGAAATGCCCCGGCCGCTTCTCCCCCTCCCATCGTTCGGTGATACCCGCCACGTGAATCGACGTCGCATGACCCGCCGGGTAGATCGTCTCGACCTCCGGAGCGTAGATGGCCGTCGCGCCGTGGCGGCGCGCTACCGCGAGGTCGCGCTCGAAGGGGCGCGGATAGCGTTCGAGATCGGTGGGGTCGTTGAACTGGGCCGGGTTGACGAAGATGCTGACGACGACATCGTCGCACTCGGCCACGGCGCGCTCGATCAGGCTGGCATGCCCGGCGTGGAGCGCGCCCATCGTCGGCACCAGCCCCAGCGGCCCGTCGTGCCGCCAGCGGGCGATCTCGGCCGGGGTGGTCAGCACGAGCGGTTCGGTCACGGTTCCGCCTCGTTGTCGAGCGCCGCGGCGACCGATTCGGAGAGCTTGAAGCTGTGGTCGGCGTCTGGGTAGGCGCGACCGCGCACGTCGCGCGCGTAGGCGGCGATGGCGTCGCGGATTGTCGGCTCCAGCTCGGCATATCGCTTCAGGAACTTCGGAGAGAATCCCATGTCCATGCCGAGCACGTCGGTGATGACCAGCACCTGCCCGTCGCAGCCGGGGCCGGCGCCGATGCCGATCGTCGGAATCTCGATTGCCTCGGTGATCCGTTGACCCAGGCCGGCCGGAACCAGCTCGATCACGGTGGCGAACGCGCCGGCCTCGGCGACTGCGTGGGCGTCCGCGAGGATCGCCTTCGCTTCCTCGATCGTCCGGCCCCGCACCTTCATGCCGCCGCTGCCGGCTGCCGTCTGTGGCAGCAAGCCGATGTGCGCCACCACCTGGATGCCGGCTTCGGTAATCGCCCGGATCCGGCTGGCAACGCTGATGCCGCCCTCCAGCTTGACCGAGTCGGCCATGCCGTCGCGGATCAGCCGGACGGAGCTCTCGACCGCCTGCTCATCGGACACTTCGTAGCTTCCGAAGGGGAGGTCGGCGGTGACGTGGGTGTTCGGCGCTCCCCGGCGCACCGCCCGGGCGTGATGGATGATGTCGTCGAGCGTCACCTGGGTCGTGGAATCGTAGCCGAGCAGGGTGGTGCCGACCGAATCGCCGACGAGGATCATGTCGACACCGGCGTTTTCGACAAGGCGGGCATGTATCGCGTCGTATGCGGTGATCATCACCAGCGGGTCGCCGCCGTCGCGGCCCCGGGCGCGGATCTCTCCCGCCGCGAGCCGCTGTCGCGGCGTGTCGCTCGCTGCCTGGTTCATGGTTCCCTCGCTATTGCTGCCGGTGTCGTGGCTGGCCTTCGCAGGCGCGGATCAGCGACAGCACGAGCTGGTTCGCTGGCACCTCGATCCCGCGTCGCTGGGCTTCCTTGACGATCGCGCCGTTGATCGCGTCGATCTCGGTGCGCATCCCGTTTTCCAGGTCGACCAGCATCGACGACCGGTTGTCGCCGGTCGCCTCGGCGACATCATTTATCGTATCCATCAGCTGCTGTTCGTCCAGCGCCAGCCCGCGCGCCGCCGCGACCGCGACCGCTTCGCTCGCGAGCAGCCGGCAGGCGCGCTGCAGGTCGGCGTTTTCGCGGATCGCACGGTTGGGCGCGCCCGCCAGGGCGGTCACCGGGTTGATGGCCGCGTTGACCGCCAGCTTGCGCCAGACCCAGCGGTGAATGTCGTCGACAGCATGCGTCTCGATGCCGGCAGCGGTCAGGGTCGCCGCGACCTGTTGCAGGCGGGGGTTGACCTCG
The DNA here is from genome assembly GCA_965651105.1 of uncultured bacterium. Classification (GTDB taxonomy): domain Bacteria; phylum Chloroflexota; class Chloroflexia; order Thermomicrobiales; family UBA6265; genus JACCVC01. The sequence continues at coordinate 2,818 of CBFGRG010000157.1, forward strand.
CTCGACTTGCGACCGACCACGGTGATGCCTTCACCCGTGTGGCTGACCCGGCCCGGCGCGGTTCGCAGCGCGGCCTGGGTGGTCACTCCGAGCCAGACATGTGGCCGGACGCCGTCGTGGAGCAGCGCCGAGCGAAGCTGGGCGGCGTTGCCGAGGCCGTTCTGGAGAGTCAGCACGACGGCATCGCGCGTGAGGTGTTCTTTCAGCGGCTTGACCGAGTCGCCGGTGGCCCAGCTCTTGACCAGCACGATGACAAGCTCGCTGCCTTCGACGTCGGCGGGGTCGCTGGTGGCGGTGACGGGGACGCTGTGGGCGCTGCCGTCGAGCTCGGTGAGCGTGACACCGTCGCGCTGGATCGCGTCGATGTGCTCGGAGGGACGGCCGTAGAGAATCACCCGCTCGGGCCGCTCAGCCTCGACGTTCGATCCACCAGCCTGCATCGCGCTCGATAATCGCGCCGCCATGAGCGTGCCCATGGCGCCTGCTCCCACCACCGTGATCCGCACTGTTGGTTACCTCTCGCCCGTCCCGGTGATGCGCGGGTGCGGGACATCGACTGTGTACCTGCGGCTATTGTCGCACGAACACGGCGTCGGGGCAGTCCGCCGGCGGGGCTCCATCGGCGCCGAAACCCGTATACGTACGTGCCGTGCCACGTCTTCGGCAATGAAACAGGGCCCGCGCAGGCGAGCCCCGTTCGTCAGTGCTCGATTGTCGAAGCCGCTAGTCGATCTGGCCGACGCGCTTCGTCGGGTCCTCGTTGGTGATCAGCACCACCGTCGGCCGGGGCGCCACCTCGCCGTCGGGCCACAGGCTGACCGGCTCCTCGAGCGTGCCGCCCTCGCCAGGGTGCTGCACCGAGGCCCACAGCGCGGTGTTGTCCGGGTTGAAGATCGGGCCCGAGCACTCGGCGCCGGGGACGGTGCTGAAGAACTGCATCGACCGGCCGCGCTCCTCGCCCTCGGTCGGGGCGACGAACAGCCCGTCATTGCCGGGCAGGTTGTTCGGCATGCCGTCGGTCGAGATCCAGATATTGCCGTCGACGTCGAAGGTGATATTGTCCGGCGCGGCGAACGGGCTCACGTCACCGGCACCGCCGTACCAGGTGCCGCCGGCCTCGGGATCGCCGGCGAGGATGAAGATCTCCCAGGTGAACGTCGTTGCGGCGTGGTCGTTGCCATCCTCGGTGATCTCGACGATGTGCCCCGCGAAGTTGTTCGGGCGGGGGTTGGCCATGTCGATCTCGTCCATCGTCCGCCGGCTGTTGTTCGTGCAGACGAGGTAGACCTTTCCGGTCACCGGGTTGGTTTCGAAATCCTCGGGGCGGTCCATCTTGGTCGCGCCGAGAAGGTCAGCGGCCTGCCGGGTCATCGCCAGCACCTCGCCCTGGCTGGCGAAGCCATTGTCCTCGGTCAGGTCGCCCTCGCCGTGAAGCAGGGGCAGCCACTCTCCCGTGCCGTCGTCGTTGAACTTCGCGACGTAGAGCGTGCCCTCGTCGAGCAGGTCGTCGTTGGCGGCGCGGTCGTCGGGATCGTAGCTGCCGGCAGAGACGAACTTGTAGGCGTAGTCGAATCGCTCGTCATCGCCGCTGTAGAACACGACCTGCCCGCCGGGGGCGACCGTCGAGGTGGCGCCCTCGTGCTTGTTGCGACCCAGCGCGGTGCGCTTCTTCGGGGTTGAATCGGGGTCGTAGGGGTCGAACTCGACGATCCAGCCGAAGCGGAAGGGCTCGTTCGGCTCCTGCGTCAGGTCGAAGCGCGGGTAGAATTCCTCCCACCGACGGTCCGATGCCTCCTCGTTCAGCCCGTAGCGCTCGTGCGCCAGCCGAACCGGATCGTCTTCCGGCAGTTGCCCGAGGTTGGCGAAGTATTGCTGGAAGTTCTCCTCGCCGGTGAGCACCGTGCCCCACGGGGTGGTGCCGCCGGCACAGTTGTTCAGCGTGCCGGTGACCTGGATGCCGGTGTCGTCCTCGCTCGTCTTGAGCAGGTCGATGCCGGCCGCCGGGCCGGTCACCTCCATCGGTGTGGTGGCGGTGATGCGGCGGTTGTACCCGGAGTCGAGCACCGGCGCCCACTGGCCCTCGGCATCCCGCTGGATCTCGATCACGGTCAGCCCGTGGGCGGCCAGCTCGGTGTCGACGATCTCCCGCGACGTGTTGGTGACGAACTCGGGGACGTCATAGTCCTCGTTCGCCTCGGCCTCGTCGGCGTCGAAGTCGGGGTTCGGTGTGAGATAGCCGGGAAACATCAGCTCCGGGTTGGTGTACTCGTGGTTGACCACCAGGAGTCCGTGGTCGGCGGTGTCGGACCCCTGCGGCAGGGGGAGGAAGCCGATCCAGTCGCAGTTGTAGCCGAATTGCTGCTCCTGCGCCTCCGCCGACTGCTGTTCGATGTCCCATTCGGGCGAATTCGCCGTGATCGGATCGCCCCAGCGCAGGAACGGCACGGCCGTGTGCCCCGCCGCGACGACCATCTCATCCCCCTCGTCGAGGATGATCGGCTCGAAACCGCCCGCCGCTACCGGTGTCGCTGCCGCGGCGGGTGTCGCGGCCGGGGTCGCGTCCTGCGCGCCCGCGTGGCGACCAAGGGTCAGCACGAGACCGGCGCCGATGCCGCTGCCGATCACGCCGCGCCGGCTCCAGCGCCGCGCGAGGACATCCTGCATCGTTTCGCCACGACCCGCGGTCGAGAGCACTACGTCGCGGTCACCTTCGTAAAACTCTTCGCTTCGCTTCACAGGAACGCCCCTTCTCCACTGCCAGCCCGGCAGCGCGCACGTTTTCGCGGCGTTTCAGGTCCATGCCGCACGTGCTTCCAGTACACCTGGCAGGGTCAGGGGAAGGGTTTATTTTTCGCTAATCAACTATTGAATGATTGTGTAGATTCAATCGGGGTCGGGATAATGTTTTGCTAAACGTCATTCCGTGATTCTGGTCTATGGTGATGGCAGAGCTGTTCGTTGCGAAGGCGCGAGCTGCGCCGAACAGGTGGGGAGACGGCATGGTCAACGTGTTCACCGTGGTGGGGGAGTGCCGGGACGACCCCTGGCGACTGCTGGTGATGGACTCCGAGGGCGACTATTACGATTACCTGCCCTCGCAGGAACGATTCACGCGCGTGGGGGCCGATCGCATCTGGGCCGTGTACCGGCGTCCGGGCGACGTCGATGCGGTCGATCCCGTCGCGACCGGCGGGATGGAGCGCGATCCGCTGCCGCTGGCCATCGACGAGTAGCCCTCCTGAGATTGCCGATACCCGTCGAGCCTCGCTCTGCCCCGCGCCATTCCCCTATGATGAACACCTGCATGCTGGCGCGGGTCGGAAACGGGGAAGGGCATGGGCAAGGTCGATCTCAAGAAGGTGCTCGGTCACCTGTACGCCCAGCGGAAGGGGGCGATCTCCGTCGTCGAGGTGCCGCGTCTCGGCTACCTCATGGTCGACGGCGCCGGGGATCCCGACGGCCCCGAGGCGCGGGCAGCGATCCAGGCGCTGTACCCGGTCGCGTACAAGGTCAAGTTCCTGATGAAGGCCCGCGGCAGCGATTTCGTCGTGATGCCGCTCGAAGGGTTGTGGTGGGCCGACGACATGGACGACTTCCTGTCCGGCCGTCGCGACCGGTGGCAATGGACCTACCTGATCCTGCAGCCCGATTTCGTCACCGCCGATGTCGTGGACGAGGCGATTGCCGCGACCGACCCGGCGAAGGCGGGTCCTGCACTGGATCGGGTGCGGTTCGACCATCTCGAGGAGGGGAGCGCGGCGCAGGTGCTCCACATCGGCCCCTACGCCGAGGAGGGCCCGGTCATCCAGCGACTGCACGAGCACATCGCGTCGCTCGGCGGTGAGCTGAGCGGCAGGCATCACGAGATTTACCTGAGTGACCCGCGGCGGGTTGATCCCGCGAAGATGCGGACGATCATCCGCCAACCGTTCCAGCTACCGAGCAGGAGGGGTGCCTGAGACGGAGGTCGTCTGGTCGGCGTGAATTCGACGCGAAGGCGTCATTGGCGGCGCGGGATACTGGCGTGGATGAGCGGCGCCGCCGCAAGGACGCCGCTACCAGTTCGCCCGGACGAACGCCGCCAGCAGGAAGATCGTCGCGATCAGGAAGATGATGCCGACGCTGAAGATGCTGATGACCCCGACCGCGCCAGTCCACATCGCCGTGACCAGCCAGATCGTCGCCCGATCCCGCGCTCCAGGGAGCAGCGACAGTGCGGCGGTGGCCACCAGCGCGGACAGGATCGCGGCGGCGATGGGACCACTGCCTCCGAGCAGGAGGATCGTCGCGGCCCCCGCGATGCCCAGCAGCAGCCCGCTCCAGCCCAGCA
>CBFGRG010000158.1:0-7083 GCA_965651105.1 uncultured bacterium
CGTTCAGTAAATCCATCTAAACCAATCGCTCCGCGGTGCACACCCAAACAGCTCGAACAAAAATGCCCCAGCCACGCTCCGTACCGGCAAAGGCGTCCCTGCGTACAAGAACGCCCGGGTGGATGATCCACCCGGGCGTTCTCTAGTCTCCGCGATGTGCGGGAGAACTACATTTCCTTGTGAAGGGTCTGCAGGAACTCAGCGTTGGTATCGGTCTTCGACATCCGGCTGAGCACGAGCTCCGTGCCCTCGCTGCCGCCAAGCATCGACACCATCCGTCGCAGCGTCCACACCTGCCGCAGGGTCTCCTCGCCGAGGAGCAGCTCCTCGCGACGGGTGCCCGACCGCTGGATGTCCATCGCCGGGTAGATCCGGCGCTCGGCCAGCTTGCGGTCGAGGTGGAGCTCCATGTTGCCGGTGCCCTTGAACTCCTCGTAAATGACGTCGTCCATGCGGGAGCCGGTGTCGATAAGGCAGGTCGCGATGATCGTCAGCGAACCGCCGCCCTCGATGTTGCGGGCCGCGCCGAAGAACCGCTTGGGCGGGTACAGCGCAATCGGATCGATACCGCCGGAGAGCGTCCGGCCGCTGGGCGGAACCGCGAGGTTGTAGGCCCGGGCGAGACGGGTGATGGAGTCGAGCAGGATCGTCACGTCCCGGCCGCTCTCGACCAGGCGCTTGGCGCGCTCCAGCGCCATCTCCGCGACCTTGGTGTGGTCCTCGACAGGCTCGTCGAACGTCGACGAGATCACCTCGCCGTCGACCGAGCGCCGCATGTCGGTCACCTCTTCCGGCCGCTCGCCGATCAGGCAGACCATCAGGTGCATGTCAGGGTTGTTGCTGGTGACGCCGTTCGCGATCGACTTCAGCAGCACCGTCTTGCCGGCCTTCGGCGGCGAGACGATGAGGCCACGCTGCCCCCGGCCAACCGGCGCGACGAGGTCCAGCAGCCGCGTCGAGAGAATGTTCGCCTGCGTTTCGAGGTGAATCTGCTCGAGCGGGTAGATCGGCGTAAGCGTATCGAACGACGGTCGCCGCCGAGCAGTCTCCGGTTCGATGCCGTTCACGGCCTCGACGCGCAGCAGGCTGAAGAACTTCTCGTTGTCCTTCGGCGGGCGCACCTGACCGCTGACGCGATCACCGGTGCGCAGGCCGAAGCGCCGGATTTGCGACTGCGAGACGTAAATATCGTTGGGGCCCGGCAGGAAGCGGGAGCCACGCAGGAAGCCGAAACCATCCTCGATGATTTCCAGCACCCCGTCGCCGAACTTGTGACCAGCGCGCTCGGTCTGGGCCTGCAGGAGCTTCGTCACGAGATCCGGGCGGCGCATGCGCATGTACCCGGAAACTTCGAGCTCGCGAGCGTAGGCCCAAAGCTCTTCGTCGGCCTTCGCGTTGAGCTCGCCAACGGTCAGGCGATGCGGTCCATTGCCATTCTGGTTGTTGCGGCCTCGCTGGTCGCCCTGCTCGTCGGACTGCTCGCGGTCCTGCTTGCGGGACCGGCCACGCTTGCGGCCGCGCCTGGAGCCGCCCTGCTCGTTGGTTTGCTGCGCGTTCTCGGTGTTCTGGGCGGAGGCGTCCTTGCCGGCATCGCCACCAGCCGGGAGATCGGTCTGCTCGAGCACTTCCGCAGCCGGATGGGCAGCGTCAGCACTGCCATTCCCAGTGTCGACCTCTTCAACCGCCGGTGCTTCGGCGGTGGCTTCCGCCGACTTGCGACGACGCGAAACCCGCGGCTTGCGCGCCGGCTTCTCTTCCTTCTGCTCCTCGGCGGGAGCTTCGGTAAGCACTTCGTCAATTGCCAAGGTGAAATCCTCCGATAGGGTAGGTGTTGAGTTGTGATTGGGGTGGCTTGCTTGCCAAAATCGCTGGTTGGTGCTCCGTGCGCGACATCGCGACGTCGACAGGACATCGGCCTGCGTTCGCAGGTTTGCGCGCGATTGGAATCCGGCGGTAGCCGGAGATGGTGAGTGCTGTCACGCTGACGTACTACGCCGGCGCAACATCCGTTCCATGGCTCGGGAGAGCGTAGTCAACAGGGAACTGCCTGTGGCCGGGACACCGGGGGATCGAATTGAGGATCCGCGCCGTCACACATGTGTTCATGTCGGGGCCAGACGACTGGGCAACGTGAGGAAAACGATGGTTTGCCGTGTCGTTAACGCGAAATGTACCACCAGCAGACGAACCGCGTCAACCGGTCGCGTACATTCCCGGCAGGCCTTCCGGCATTGGGGGCGCGCCGCGTCGGCCTGCTCGCGCGCGCCGCAAATCGTGCCTTGGGTCAATCGAACGGAATGTTCGACAGCTCGCGAAGCTTGCTCAGCCGGTGCGAGGATTCGACGTAGCGCACCGTGCCCGAGCGCTCGCGCATGACCAGTGAATGTGTCGTCGCTCCATCGGCGAAATAGTGCACGCCGCGCAGCAGCTCGCCGTCGGTGATGCCAGTGGCGACGAAAAAGACATCCTCGGACTGCACCAGGTCACCAATCTCCCAGACCTTCGAGGTGTCCAGACCCTGCTCCTCGACGATGCGACGCTCCTCGTCGTTGCGCGGCCACAGGCGGGTCTGCATGTCGCCGCCAACGCACTTCAGCGCACAGGCGGTGATGACCGCCTCTGGAGAGCCGCCGATGCCCATCAGCAGGTCGATGCCCGTGCCAGGCATCGCCGCCATCAACCCGCCAGCCACGTCGCCGTCGAGGATCAGCTTCATCCTGGCGCCCGCCTCGCGCACGTCAGCGATCAACTGCTCGTGCCGCGGACGATCGAGAATGACAACCGTGAGGTCGGAAATATCGACCCCCTTGGCATCGGCGACCCGTCGCAGATTCACCGCTACCGGCGCGTCGATGTCGATCACGCCGGCCGCCTCGGGGCCAACCGCGATCTTCTCCATGTAGGCGATATCCTGCCACCCGTACAGCGACCCGCGCTCGGCGACCGCCATGATCACGATCGAGTTCGGCATCCCCTGCGCCACGAGCCGCGTGCCCTCGACCGGGTCGACCGCGATATCGACCTCCGGTCCCTGGCCGGTGCCGACCTCCTCGCCGGTGTAGAGCATCGGCGCCTTGTCCTTCTGTCCCTCGCCGATCACCACCACGCCCTGCATGTCGATGGTGTCGAGCACCTGGCGCAGCGCATCGACCGCCGCGCCGTCGGCGGCCTCCTTGTCGCCGCGTCCCATCCAGCGGCCGGCCATCAACGCGGCGGCCTCGGTGACACGTACCAGCTCGAGTGACAGGTTCCGGGTGATCGTCGTCATCTCCACACTCCTTCGTACGGGTCATAGGGGTCGAATTCGTCAGCCAGCATATCCGGCACCTGCGGAAGCGGCCGGTTGGACAGCCACATCGATGCGAGGGTCGCCATGTCACGCCGGCTGGTGATTCGCTTCGTTGTTGGTGGCAGGGAGTGCAGGAAATGTGCCCCGTACCGCCTGGCGATGATGCGCCGGTCAAGCACCGCGCACACGCCCCGATCGCTGGCCCGGCGGATCAAGCGCCCGAACCCCTGCTTGAACTTCAGCACGGCGCTGGGTACCGCCAGCTCCATGAACGGGTTCTCCAGCAGCTCGCCTCGCGCCTGGAAGATCGGATCGCTTGGGACGGGGAATGGCAGCTTGGTGATGATCAGCAGGCTGAGCGCGTCGCCTGGAACATCGATGCCCTCCCAAAAGGACGATGTGCCGAACACGACGCTGCGATCGGTCGAGCGAAGCCGTTCGATCAGCGCGGTCGGGCCGCCATCCATACCCTGCGCGTACACCGCGATGTTTTCGCGCGTGAGGGCTGCCTTGACCGGCTCATAGCTCGCTCGCAGCGCCGCGTACGAGGTGAACAGCACCAGCGCCCTCCCCTCACTTGCGGTACAAAGCCTGATGATGCTGTCGTTCAGCGCCTGCTGATACCCCTGCTCGTTCGGCAGCGGGATATCGTCGGGCAGCAGCAGCAGGGTCGACTCCTCATGATCGAAGGGAGAGCCCAGCGCCGCGGTCTGGCCGTCCTTCAGGCCCATCCGGCTGGCCATGTAGTCGAACGTGCCGTCGATCGTCAGTGTCGCTGAGGTCGCCACGACCGAGCGCATGCCGGCATACAGCTTTTGCTGGAGCAGCTCGTCGACGAACAGCGGCGCAGCCTGCATCGTCGGCATCCGCTGCGGCCCAACCTGCTCGAGCCAGTAGATCGTGTCTTCCGCGGGTTCGGCCACGAGCGATGTGAGCCGGGTCCGGAACTCATGCAGCTCGCGCCAGCGCGACATCAGCTCCAGCCACAGCTCCTCGCGAACCATCGCCTGCGGGTTGTCGGGCGCTTCCTTCGGCGCGGGCAGCCGCTCCAGCTCGTTGAGCAGGAAGGTCATCAGCGACTCGTAGTCGAACAGGCCGCGATCGAGCTGCTCCCAAATCTGCTCCAGCTCCAGCCACGGCTGACGTGACCGCATCGCCTCGGTGACGCGGATGCTGGAACCGTAGCCGCCGTTCTGGCGCTGGTCGCGCAGCATGCGATCCACCCGCTGAAAGATCTCGGTGTTGAGCGCCAGCACCCTGGCGCGGATGTTGCCAGCGTTCCTGACCCGCTCCTGTGCCTCAGGAGCTGCTCGCCGCGCGGTGAGCTCCGGAGAGGTCGAAAGAAAACTCTCAACCTGCTGCAACGTACCGCGCTGGCCGCCTCGTCGGCCCTGCATCAAATTGTCGAGCAGCGTTTCGACAAGGCGTTGATCCAGCACAAAGCCGAAGTGGCGCGTCGCCTCCTCCTCCAGGTGATGCGCCTCGTCGACGATCAGTCGATCGAACTCGGGCAACACGCGGTGGTCGGTGTCCGCCAGCAACAACGAGTGGTTGGCGACCACAAGGTGCGCGTTTTCGGCCTTGCGGCGCGCACGGTAGAGGAAGCATTGGTTCCTCTGGTTGAATGGGCACTGGCTCGCGACGCACGCCTCTTCCTCTGCCGCGATCTGCCTCCAGTGGACCATCTCGTCCGGCGCCAGCCGGAGCTCAGCCTGGTCTCCCGTGTCGGTCTCGTCGAGCCACAGCGCCACCTTGGCGCGCATCGAGGCATCGGCGGGCTCGGTCACATCGCGCTTGTCGTGCGAAAACCATCGACGCAGGCAGATGTAGTTGTTGCGCCCCTTCAGGACTGCTGCGCGCACTTCTTGCGGGATGCCCAGCTTCTCGACCGCCGTCTGCACATCCGGCACGTCCTTTTGGTACAGCTGCTCCTGGAGCGCGCGGGTGTCGGTCGAAACCACAACTCGCTCGCCGCGGTTGATCGCATGCAGTGCCGCCGGCAGCAGGTAGGCCATGCTCTTGCCCGTACCGGTCCCGGCCTCGACCATCAACTGTCCGTTGTGATTGAGCACGTCGGTGACGGCCGCCGCCATCTGGATTTGCCCTTCTCGCCGCTCGAAATGATCGAGCACGGTGCCGAGCGCGCCGCCAGGATTCAATGCCCGCTCGACGTGAGCGGGATCGACCGGCGTCGTGACCCCCGTTTTTTTCAGCGCCTCGGGTCGTTGCAGGCGAGTCAGGAATCGCGTTTCGGCGGGCTCCAGCCACGGCAGTGAGGAAGCATCGCGGAAGATCGGGCTGAGCGTTTCGTCTTCAGCCATCAGCCGCATCAGCCACGCTTCCTGCCAGCCGGCGGCGGTCGCGTGGCGAGCAGCATGGAGCAGCGTCGTGGACGAGTACCGCTGGATCAATGGAATGATGGTCAGGAATACACGGCGCGCCGTCTCGGCATCGGCAAGTGCCCGGTGCACATCGTCGACGCGCACGTCGAGCGCGGACGCAACCGATGCGAGACTATAGGCCGGCAACCCATAGAGAAAGAGCGCGCTGAGACGATAGGTGTCGAGCGAGCGATTCGCAAGCCGCAACCCGGCCGAAGCGAGCATATCGACATCGAAGTCGACCGAATGCCCGACGACGGGATGCGCGCCGAGCTTCTCGCGCACGGTTTCGCGAACTTCCGCGAAGCTCGGTTGATCCTCCAATTGGCGCGGCTCGATGCCCGTCAGCCGCACGATCTCCGGGCCAGGCATGCGCGACGGTCGTACCAGCGACGACCAGGTGTCGAGCACTTCCTGACGCGTGAAGCGGACGATGGCGATCTCGATGATCTCGTCATTGGCTCGGTCGAGCCCCGTGGTTTCCACGTCGAGCGCAACGAACACCTGGCTATCGAGCGAGCGCTCCTCTGCGGCTCTCAGCATGAATCCACGGGCTTTCCAGCTTCCGGCGGGTGCCGGTCAGTCGACGATCTTCAACTCATCATTGCCCAGCAACCGGGCGGCTTCAAGGGTCACCATCGCGAGTTGTGTAACCCCGGTCGGCACCAGCTCGAGGTCGATGTACTCATCCTCGCGGTGCGCGTGGCCGCCTGAGGCGACGCCGATGCAGACCGCCGGGATTCGACGGCTGATGGGGATATTGGCGTCGGTACTGGAGGCATCGAGGGTCGGATCGATATCCAGCAGCTCCAGCGACGCCCGCGCGATCGGTACAAGTCCCTGATCCTCGGGCAGTCGTCCGGCCGGACGATCCCCGACCACCTTGCTGTCAACAGTGATGTCGTTTGTGCGCGCGGCCACAATGCGCCGTTCGGCCTCGCTCACCAGGCGCTCCAGCGCGTCCTGATCGAGTGAGCGCATGTCGATCACCATCCGCGCGTCGGGAGCGATGGTGTTGACACTGATGCCGCCCGTCAGAATGCCGACATTGAGCGTCGTTTTCGGCTCCGCCGGAAGCGGGATGGCATCGAGCTGCGCCACCAGCTTCGCGGCGGCGTGAATGGCGCTGGGTCGTCCGAAATCGCCCCAACTGTGGCCACCCGGCCCGGTCAGCGTCACCTCCAGCCGGCGACTGCCGACGCCCTGGTGGGTGATTCGCCCGAGGGCGTGCCCCTCGACCGCAACCGCCGCGCCGATCTCCGGGTTCGCATCCATCACCGCGCGCATGCCGCGCAGGTCCCCGAGTCCCTCCTCGCCAACGTTGCCCGTGACGATGATGTCGACGTCGGGCACGATGCCAAGGCGATCCAGCAAGGACTTCAGGACAACAACGGTGGCGATGCTGATCGTGTT
>CBFGRG010000159.1:0-7072 GCA_965651105.1 uncultured bacterium
AATCTCGCCGCCATCCCAGTTCTGGATCTCCCCCTCGGGGAAGACGAAGTAGTACTCGCCACCGAACTCGTCCGGCCGGCGTCGCACCATCAGTCGCGGATCCTTGTCCGAGACCTTCCACGGGCCGTTGGGATCCTTGATCCGCATCGTGGTGACCCAGCCATCGCCGTCCATATCCTTCTGGACAAGCCCGTCCTGCTGCTCCTCATCCGGATACGGGCGCATCGACGATCGCATGAACGCGGGCGAGGTCAGGTACGCCTCCGATCCGTCGCAGTTGATGCGAGGAACCGCGTAGAGTGCGGATGTGTCGAGCATCCGGGTAATCGCATCGTCACTGCCATACCCCTCGATCAGGTGATTGAGCAGCCACAGCACCGACGCCGAGCCGGTCACCTCACCGGCGTGGATATTGGCATCGACAAACGCCGCCGGCTTTTCGGTATCCGGCCCGGTGGCACGGTTGGTCACGGTGACCGCCCAGATATCGCGCCCCTGCCACGTCTGGCCGATGCTTTCGACCGAGCACAGATCGGGATGCCGCTCGGCCCAGCGATGCAGCATGGCGGTCATGTCGTCATACCGAAAGTAGCGATCGGCGCGGAAATCGGGGGACTCGGCGAGCCAGTGTTGCGGCGACGATGTCATCGGTCAGGAACCTCCGTGGCGCCGCACAGGCGACGCGCCATCATGACGAGCCGGCGCGCATCGCCGGCTCGACAATCCTGTATCGCACCGAGGGGTTTGGCAATGCTGCCAACTCGCAAAGCTACGTGACCGTGATCGTCCCGGTCATCTCGGGATGGTCGGCGCAGTGATAGCTGTAGGTTCCCGACGTGTCGAACCGGTAGCTGAAGCTCTCGTGTGTCGCGAGGCTCCCGGAATCGAAGGTCCCGTCGTCCGACGTCACCGTGTGCGGCGTGGCATCGAGATTGGTCCAGTTCACCGAGGTACCGGCAGGAATTTCGAGCGTCGGCGGGTTGAATGACTGGTCGCGGATCGCGACCGACTGGGCGCCTGTCGCGGATTTGCCCTCGTCGTTCGCCCGCGCCGCGGCATCATCGGCGACGGCCGGTGTCGCCATCGGCATCGCGTCCGGTGTCCCCATCATCTCGTCATCGGCGACGGGGCTGGCCGGGATTCCCGCCGGAATATCGCACGGATTCATCGCCAGAATGTCGTCGGCAACCTGCATCGGCCATGGAGCGTCGAGGTCGACACGCACGATTCCGCCGAATCCCGGGTTCGCTCCGAACGCCGGGCATGAAACATAGAGGGCACCATCGGGGCCGAGCGCCATCGCGATCGGGAAATCGAGCCCGACAACGACCTCTTCCAGGGAATCGGGACCGGTTTGGCGGACGATGCGACCGGTTCCAGGCGTCATGAACGGAGGGTCGGCGAGGTTGCCTGTCGCCATCTCCAGCGCGTAGAGCGAACCATCCGGCCCGACCGCGATGCCGGTCACGGCCGTCAGGCCGCTCCAGATATCGGTGACAGTGCCGTCGGCATCGACCTTGACGACCTTCGACGACCCGTCCTTGTACGGCGACGCAGTCAGGAATCCGACATACACCCCGCCGTCGCCGCTGAGCGCGAATCCCGTGGGAACCGGATGCCCATCGGACAGATCGGCGACACGCTCGATCGACACGTTCGGGATGATTTTCAGCACCTGCCCGCTGTTCGACTCCAGCACCCAGAGAAAGCCGTCGCCCGGGAGCATCGCGAAGGCTTCGCTCTCCAGCGTTTGATCGTACGGAACGTTGGCGACGGGATAGCGATCCACCCACGCCTTCATGTCGGCGGCAAGCGCCACAGTGCCATCGTCCAGGACGGCGTACACCCCATTTGGAAGGTCGGGAAACGCCGAGGCCGCCGGATCACCTGAATCCTGCAGCACGTAAAGCTGGTCACCGAGAAACGCCACCGCCGCCGGGCCCTGCGTGTGTCCGCCCATACCCCGAGTCGACGGCAGCCCGCCGGCGACAGTCACCGGGCAGCCGGTCGTCTCGCCGCCGGTGAATCCCTCGATCCGGACAACACTCGCGGTGTCGCCGCCGAAGAAGGGCCCGTATTGCTCCGCGTGCGGGGAATCCTTCTGGCTCATCGTCGTGCCGCCCGACCCCGCCAGCGCGACGTACATCGTCCCGTCAGACGCCCACGTCATGCCGCGCGGATTGATCAGTCCACCGGCGGCAAGCGAAATGCCCGAAGAGCTGGCAGTCGGCGACGCCATCGGCAGGGGCTGCGGCGTCGCATCTTGCGCAAACGCGCGGCCGCCCGCCACGGCACCAAGACCGGCCGAGGCGCCGACACCAGCCCCGATTACGCGCCTCCGCGAGAGCCGCGCCTCCGAGCCACCTGCCTGCGTGTCTGTTCCGTCATCGGTATCGGATCGAGCCATCGGTCACCTTTCCACCATGTTGTCGAGAGGGGTCAAAGGCGAAGCTTCCCTCGGCCGAAGCGGTTATCCGCCGTATCAAGCTGCCCACCCCGCACGTTTCGACTGGTTCGCTGGAAGTCCCGTCTCCATTGTGCGGGTCGGGATTCCGGAAGTAAACCCTTTGTTCGGCGGCGCTGGCGAATGTACTGCCGGAAATGCGGAGGTTTCATGCTGCCTGAGACCCTGCGACAATGCGAGGGGATGCACAGGCATCCCACCACACTCCGCAATCACAATGATGAAGGGCATCCAGATTGACTCGAACGACTCGTGACATGTCCGACTGGTCGACCGCCTCGATCGCCGTGCACGCCGGCGAAGGCACCTACCCCTCCGACGCGGTGGCAACATCGACGCCGGTGTTTCTCACCTCGTCATTCCACTATCCATCGACCGACGAGCTGGAGCGCGTGCTCGGCAACGAAGACCCCGGCTTTGTCTACACCCGCTACGGCAACCCGACCACCCGAGCCTTCGAGACAGCTGTGGCGAGGCTCGAAGGCACCGATGACGCGATCGCGCTGGCCTCCGGCATGGCGGCGATCTACGCCGCGCTGGCGCTCTGTGTGGCCGCCGGCGACACCGTCGTTGCGTCCCGCGATATCTACGGCGCCAGCTACTCGGTCCTGCGCGACCATTTCCACAAGCTTGGCGTCAACGCGGTATTCGTTGACATCACCGACCTCGATGCGCTGCGCCTGGCAGTCGAGACCCACCGGCCGGCCGCGATTCTGGCCGAGACGATCTCCAATCCGCTGGTGCGGGTCGCCAACCTTCCGGCAATCGTCGAGATCGCCAGGACCGCAGGTGCGAAGATCCTCATCGACAACACCTTCGCGACACCGCTGCTGGTCAATCCGGTCGCGCTCGGCGCCGACATGGCGATCCACTCGTCAACCAAATACATCGCCGGCCACGGCGACGTCACCGGCGGGGTGATCGCGGCGTCGGCGGACACCATCGCGGCGCTCCGCGAGCAAACCAAGATGCTCGGCGCCACGCCGTCGCCGATGGACACCTGGTTGTCACTTCGCGGGATCAAGACACTGCCGTTGCGGTTCGAACGTCAGTGCCGGGCAGCGGCCGAGATCGCCGCCACGCTCGCAGATGACCCACGTATCGATCGCGTGTTGTATCCATCCACCGACAACCCCCGCGAGCAGTTCCGCAGCGACCTGCGCGGCGCGATGGTGGCTTTCGAGGTCGCCAACGCCGGGCAGGCGGAGATATTCCGGCTGATGAGCGCGCTGGAGATGATCGTGCCGGCGACTACGCTCGGCGATGTCTATTCGCTGGTGCTCTACCCCGCGATGGCCTCGCACCGGGCGCTCACGCCGGATGAGCGCGCGAAGGTCGGGATCTCCGAAAACCTGCTTCGCCTCTCGATCGGTATCGAGGAGCCGAAGGACATCCTCGCCGACCTCTCGCGGGCACTCGATGCCGCGACGGCGTAGGATTGCCGGAGAGTGGACGCAGGCGAACGGAGGCACCCATGGCCCAATCGCAACGGATTCCCCTGAAACCCGATAGCTGGCCCGCCGGTCACCGGGCCGCGCTGGCGGTGCTGATCGACCTCGACCCGCCCGAGCAGCCCTGGCCGGCGCCGTCACCCATCGCATCGGCGGCAGGCGCCGCCCGGTTGCTGGAGATGCTCGCCGATCTCGATATCGTCCCCACGGTGGTTGCGGACCCTGCCGTGCAAACCCGCGCGGCGTTGCCGGAAGGCATCGATATCGACGTTGCCGCTCGCCCTGGTACGGCGGACGATGCGTTCGACGCGGTGGCGGACCGGCTCGGCGCGCAGCCGAACGGCGTCGTGAATTTCTCCGGGGCGGCGATCGAGCCGGGCGGCGAAGCTCGCTGGGCAGTGGACGGCACCGGTAGCCCCTGGCCACTCGCCGACGGCGACGGCATCGTCATCCCCTACTCGCCATGGTGGCACGACGTCAGGTGGCTGAATCCGCTCACCCCGGCTCCACCGAGCGCGTTGCTGGAGACATGGTCGGTCGCGCTGGCGTCGGTCCGCGCGCATGGCGAGCTGATGACTGTGGTGCTCTCTGCGCCCTATGCCGGCCAACCGGGGTTCGCCGAGACCATGCAGCGCTTCTTCGACGAAACGATCGGCGCGGGCGATGTCTGGATCGCCAACGCCACGGCTGTCGCGCGGCACGTTCGGCCGGCCGGCGATTCCTGACCCGGAGGTGGTCATGTCACGCAGTCTGATCATCCACGGCGGCCCGATCCTGACCATGGACGACGCCAACCCAAGCGTGGATGCAGTCGGCATCGATAACGGCATCGTTGTGGCGACAGGTACCGAGACAGATGTCCGCGAGCGGATGCCCGCTGGCGCCGAATCGATCCATCTCGACGGCCGGCTGGCGACGCCCGGGCTCTATGACGCCCATGCGCACACCATGATGACCGGCTTCTCGCTGCTGGAGGTCGATGTCGCCGCGCCCGGCGTCGCTTCGATCGACGACATCCGACGGCGGGTAACAGAGCGCGCGCATGCCATCGAAACCGGCACCTGGATCATCGGACAGGGCTACGACCAGGCGTCGTTGACAGAGCAGCGCCACCCGAACCGGCACGACCTCGACGCCGCCGCGCCAGACCATCCGGTCGCCCTCTGGCGAAGCTGTCACCACATCATGGCGGTCAATTCGAAGGCCCTCGCGCTCGCCGGGATCGACCGCAACACGCCGGATCCCGACGGCGGCACGATCGACCGGGACGAACACGGCGAGCCGACCGGCGTGCTGCGCGAACGCGCGACAAATCTCGTGCAGGCGGTCCAGCCGGACCCGTCCGAGAACGATATCGCCAAGGCGATCGTGGCCGGCGGACGCGAGTTCGTGAAGCACGGCGTGATCGCCGTTGCCGAAGCCGGCATCCGCACGGCCGACCAGCTGCGCGCCTATCAGCGCGTCTGGCGCTCAGGCGAGCTGCCCGTGCGCAGCTACCTGATGATGATCATCGACGATACGCTCGACGACCTCATCGCCCTCGGCATCACCACCGGCTTCGGCGATGACTGGCTGCAAATCGGCAACGCCAAGCTCTTCAGCGATGGCTCGATCGGCGGCCGAACCGCGCGCATGCGTCGACCCTACGAGGGCGAACGCGACAACGTCGGACTCTGGATGATGGATCCCGAGGATCTCAAGGCGAAGGTCCGGCGCGCCCATGACGCCGGCTTCCAGCTTGGCATCCACGCTATCGGCGACGCCGCGATCGACCTCGTGCTCGACGCCTACGAGGCGGCGCAGCAGGCGACACCGCGCGAGGACACACGCCATCGCATCGAGCACTGCTCGATCGTCGATCTCGACACGATTCAGCGCATCAAGCAACTCAACGTGGTACCGATCCCGGGCACCAGCTTCCTCCACTACACCCGGCCGGCCTACGAGCAGAACCTCGGCAGGGACCGGTTCCGCTACGCCTACGCGTTGAAGACCTACGCCGAGCACGGCATCATCGCCGCGGCCAGCAGCGACGCGCCGGTGGTGCCGGTCGATCCGCTGATCGGCATCCAGACGATGGTGACGCGCAAGGACCGGCTCGGCGTCGACGCCTGGCAGGAGGAGCGCGTCTCGATCGAGGAGGCGATCCGCGCCTACACGGTCAACGCGGCATTCGCGTCGTTCGCCGAGAAAACGCGGGGCAGGCTCGCGCCCGGCATGGTCGGCGACGTCACGATTTTCGACCGGGACCTGCGGGCGATGGACCCGGACCAGATCATCACCGCGAAGGCGGACTTCACCATCGCCGAAGGCGAGGTCGTCTGGGATCGCGCCAACGACCCGGTGGGGGTGCCGGCATGATGCGGTCGACGATTTACACCGGCGGGCCGATCCTGACGAGTAATCCGAAGCAGCCACGGGTCGAGGCGGTGCTCGTCTCCGGTCACCTGATTCGCGCCGCCGGGGACCTGGAGGATGTGCGGGCGATCGCCGGGCGCCACGTCGAGAGCATCGACCTCGATGGCGCCTGCCTGCACCCTGCCTTCAACGACAACCACACCCACCCGATCTCGTTTGGCGAGAGCCTCTCGCAGGTCGACGCCTCGCCTCGTGCCGTCCAGCGCCTCGACGACATTCTCGACGCGTACCGCGCGCGTCATCGCGAGCAACCGGGTGACGGCTGGCTGGAAGGTCGCGGCTACGACGACACCCGGCTGGACATCCAGCGCCACCCGACCCGCGACGAGCTCGACACCGTCACTGCCGACCGGCCGATGCTGCTGGTTCGCACCTGCGGTCATCTCGGCGTCGCCAACACCGCCGCGCTGAACGCCGCCGGGATAGACAACACCACGCCGGACCCGCAGGGCGGGGAAATCGATCGCGACGCGCACGGCCGCGCCACCGGATTGCTGCGCGAGACGGCGCTCAAGCTCGTCCAGCACGTCATTCCCCGGCCCACCGTGACAGATATGCGTCGCTACCTCGTCGCCGCCGGCCGTGAATTCAACCGCCAGGGCATCACCAGCGTGGCCGAGGCGTCGGTAACCCGGCCGGAGCAGCTCGAGGCCTACCACTCGCTGGCGCGGGATGGCGAGCTTCGCATCCGCACCTACACGATGCACCTGATCGACGAGATGCTCGATACCCTGCGCTC
>CBFGRG010000160.1:0-7060 GCA_965651105.1 uncultured bacterium
GCTCAAGTTCACCGGTGCGCTGCCCCCGGGCGCGACCGCGACCGACCTTGTGCTGACGGTGACCGAGATGCTTCGCTCGCACGGGGTCGTTGGACGCTTCGTCGAGTACTGCGGCGCCGGTCTCAGCAGCCTCTCGCTGGCCGACCGCGCCACGATCGGCAACATGTCGCCGGAGTACGGCGCCACCGCCGGCTTCTTCCCGGTTGACGACGAGACGCTCAACTACCTGCGACTGACCGGTCGCAGCGAGGAGCTCGTCGAGCTGGTCGAGAAGTACAGCAAGGCGAATGGCCTGTTCCGCACTGACGACACGCCGGATCCGGAATTCAATGAGCTGCTGGAGCTTGACCTCTCCACGGTCGAGCCCAGCCTCGCCGGTCCGCGTCGCCCGCAGGACCGCGTCGCCCTTGGCAGTGTCCAGGACGTGTTCCGTGGCTCCTTCGAGGAGTGCTTCAGCGACGACTGCGCGCCTGTCCGGTACACCGGGTACGACAAGGAGGCGGCTCAGTCCTTCCCCGCGAGTGACCCGCCGTCGGTGGGCGCCGAGGGCCCGACCCCCGATCCAAGCCCCCCGGCCAGGGCAGCCGCCACAGCGACGCTGCCGGAGACGAATCGCAAGTTCGGCGAGGTGCCGGTGGTCCTCGACGGCACCGAGACGACGCTGCATCATGGCTCGGTGGTGATCGCCGCGATCACCTCGTGCACGAACACGTCGAACCCCTCGGTCATGCTGGGTGCCGGCCTGCTGGCGAAGAAGGCGGTCGAGCGCGGGCTCGACAGCGCGCCATACGTGAAGACGAGCATGGCGCCGGGTTCCCAGGTGGTGACGCGCTACCTGAACAAGGCCGGATTGACGCCGTACCTCAGCGCGCTCGGCTTTCACACCGTCGGCTACGGCTGCACCACGTGCATCGGCAACAGCGGTCCGCTGCCGGATCCTGTCGCAGAGGCCGTCGACGACCACGACCTGGTCGTCGCGTCGGTGCTGTCGGGCAACCGCAACTTCGAGGGGCGCATTCACCCGCAGGTGCGGGCGTCGTTCCTCGCTTCACCGCCGCTGGTGGTCGCCTACGCGCTCGCCGGCAGTGTCGATATCGACCTGACGACCGAGCCGATCGGCCACGACCCCAACGGCGAGCCGGTCTACCTCCACGAGATCTGGCCGACCGAGGAGGAAGTCCGCCAGGCGATGGGCGAGTCGATCGACGCAGAGATGTTCAAGGAAGAGTACAGCTCGGTCTTCGATGGCGACGAGCGCTGGCGCGGCCTGCCGGTGCCGGAGGGCGACCTCTACGCGTGGGATTCGGAGTCGACCTACGTGCAGGAGCCGCCGTACTTCGTCGACATGGCGCCGCAGCCGGGTCCGATCTCGGATATCGAGGGCGCGCGCGTGCTGGCACTGCTGGGCGACTCGGTCACGACCGACCACATCTCCCCGGCCGGCGCGATCGCGCCGACCAGCCCCGCCGGGCAATACCTGACCGAGCACGGTGTCGAGCGGATGCAGTTCAACTCCTACGGCTCGCGCCGTGGCAACCACGAGGTCATGATTCGCGGTACCTTCGCCAATATCCGCCTCCGCAACCAGCTCACGCCGGACAAGGAGGGCAACTGGACGAAGTACCTGCCGACTGGTGAAGAGATGTCGATCTTCGACGCCTCTCAGAAGTACCAGGAGGATGGGACCGACCTGATCGTGATCGCCGGCAAGGAGTACGGCAGCGGCTCGTCGCGCGACTGGGCGGCAAAGGGCACCCTGCTGCTTGGCGCGAAGGCCGTTATCGCCGAGAGCTACGAGCGCATTCACCGCTCGAACCTTGTCGGCATGGGCGTGTTGCCCCTCCAGTTCATGGATGGCGAGAACGCCGAGAGCCTCGGCATCACCGGCGAGGAGTCGTTCACGATCCGCAACATCGACGCGCAGCTCAAGCCCAACGCCACGCTGACCGTCGAGGCAACCCGGCCGGACGGCTCGACCTTCAGCTTCGACGTCCGCGCCCGCGTCGACAGCAACGTCGACGTGACGTACTTCCGCAACGGTGGCATCCTGCCGACCGTGCTGCGGCGGCTGCTGGACGCGTAGCGTTCGTCAGGAAATTGACAATGCGGGCCGGGGAGCGCATCCCCGGCCCGCATTGTGTTTTGGCGTGGTCCGGATGTTGCGCTGATCGCCATGGCGCTGGACAATTGCCGGCGGCGCGCCGGGAAGACCCGGCAACATGGGCGAACGGAAAGTGACGACGTGACCGAGAGACGCATCGAAGTTGCCGCGATCATCGGCAGCTTGCGGCGGGGCTCCTATAACCGGGGGTTGTTGCGCACGGCGATGCTGTTGCGCCCTGATCGGCTTCATCTCTATGAGGTGCCGATCCACGACCTTCCCTTTTACAGCGAAGATATCGAGCGACGCGGCTTCCCGGCATCGGTGCGCGATTTTCGCGCGCAGATCGAGCGGGCCGACGCGCTGCTGATTTGCACGCCCGAGTATTCGTATTCCATCTCCGGGGTGCTCAAGAACGCGCTCGATTGGGCTGCGGCGCCGGCTGGCCACTCGCCCCTGCGAGGGCGGCCGCTGGCGATCATGGGCGCATCGGCAGGGCGATCCGGTACGATGCGAGCGCAGCTGCAGCTGCGACAAATCGCCACCGCGATCGGGATGGTGCCAATTCCGGAGCCGGAAATCTACGTCACCTACGCTGCCGACAAGTTCAACCAGCTTGGTGAGCTGACCGATCAGACGTCCCGCGACCTCATTGAGGAGATGCTCGACGCCATCTCCGCCTGGGTCGACGTCCTCGGCGGGTGACGACGAGCGACAACCACGGTCCGGATATCATTCCGGGCTGGTTCCGGTAAACGACACACAAATCGCTAACGAAGCTGCGGACCGGTCGTCGCAAGGCCATGTCGCCGGGTGTCGCTACGACACCGGTGTGGCTGCGTCGTCGGTGATGCCGGCCTCGGCGAGGCGCTCGGCTTCGTCCGCGGCGCGGAGATCGCCGATTAGCTCGTCCAGATCGCCATCGAGCACGCCGGGAATGTTGCTGACGCTCTTCTTGATGCGATGGTCGGTGATCCGATCCTGCGGGAAATTGTAGGTTCGGATTTTCTCGCTGCGCTCGCCCGAGCCGATCTGCGACCGACGGGCGTCACCGCGTTCATCCGCCAGCCGCTGCTGCTCCAGCTCGTACAGGCGCGATCGCAGCACGCTCATCGCCTTGGTCTTGTTCTTGAGCTGTGATTTCTCGTCCTGCATCGTTACCACCAGACCGCTCGGGAGGTGGGTGATGCGAACGGCCGAGTCGGTCGTGTTCACGCTCTGGCCACCATGGCCGGACGAGCGGTAGACATCGATCTTCAGGTCGTTGTCGTTGATCTGGAGGTCGACCTCTTCAGCCTCCGGCAGGACCGCAACGCTGGCCGTGCTGGTGTGGATGCGCCCCTGGCTCTCCGTCTGCGGCACGCGCTGGACGCGATGCACGCCGGATTCATAGCGCAGGTAGCTGTAGGCACCGTCACCCTTGACCTGGAAGATGACCTCGCGGAAGCCGCCGCCGTCGGTTTCGGTCGCCGACATGACCTCGACCTTCCAGCGCTGGGCTTCGGCGTACCGGGTGTACATGCGGAACAGGTCGGCCGCGAACAGCGCCGCCTCGTCGCCGCCGGTCCCGGCGCGAATCTCGACGATGACGTTCTTCTCGTCGTTGGGGTCCTTCGGCACCAGCAGGCGCTGGATGGTCGCCGTCAGCGCGCTCTCGCGGGCGCGGAGTGTCTTGAGCTCCTCGTCGGCGAGCGCGGCCAGCTCGCGGTCGCTGTCTTCAGCCATCACGCGCGCGTCTTCGATCTGCGAGTCGATTTCGCGCAACTCGCGCCAGGCGCCGACGATCTCCTCGAGGTCGGCGCGCTCCTTGCCGAGCGCGATGAGCTTGTCCGGATTGGTCGCCACCGCCGGATCGGCCATGAGGTGGTCGAGCTCGGCGTAACGCCGCTCCAGCTCGTTGAGATTTTTGCTGATGCTCTCAAGGGTGGCAGCCATGTGCGATGCTTCTCCGCGAACAACGATCACCGCCGGAGCAGGGACCGCAGGAATCTGACCTCCAAGTATAGACCGGAGTGGACGCCGCCTATGACCATCCCCGTCGAGCCCAGCACGGAGAGCTTTCACGAACCCGGCGACGTGGTCACGTTGCGATGGCGACGGCACGACCCGGCGGATCTCGTCGCGCCGGGCCGTGTGGTCGAACACAACGCGCTTCGTACCGTCATCTTCCTCTCGGCGGGAACGCCGATCAAGGGACAGGCGACACGGGACGGTCAGCGGATCAAGCGGAGCACCCCGTTTCTCGAACGCGAGCGCCGGGTCGGCGGGCTCGCCGATGATGTCTGGACCCACAACCACACCCTGATGATCCACGAGCCACACCGGCTCGGAGCGGTGTGGCTGTTCTGGGCCGAGGCCGACTGGTCGTTCCAGAGCTACTACGTCAACCTCCAGGCGCCGCTGGAGCGATCCCCGGTGGGGTTCGACACGGTCGACTACCTGCTCGATATCGTCGTCACGCCGGACCTCGCCTGGCGGTGGAAGGATGAGGACGAATTCGCGATCGCGATCGAGCACGAGCTGATCTCGCCGGTGCTGCTGCATGCGGTCAGGGCGGAGGGGCGGCGGTTCATTGGCGAGATCGAGGCGGGGCAGTGGCCGTTCGGGCATGGTCTGGAAACGTGGCGTCCGGAGCCCGAGTGGGATATTCCCGCCATGCCCGCGAACTGGTCCGAGGGCCTCGTGTTCCCATGATGGCGATGCTGTACTCAAATGGGTTTAGGCAGGGAGGGTAGCGGCGACTTGCCCGCGCATCCGCCGTTCGGTGGGATCAGGGTGCGAAGTGGGCAATGTCGCCTGGCGTCGCCTGTGACCCTGGTGAAGGTGACCCATTCGACTCCGGGGCTGTGCCCCTCCGCTCAGGGCAGGCTGTTGGCGGCTTTCTCGCCGGTATCCATGACGCTGGGTGCGCCGCCAAATCGCCGCTACCTTTGGAGCCCATTCGGACTTTTGGACACGCCCCGACAGTCTGCGCTTGCCCGCCCACGGAGTGGCGGGCCTGCTGGAGCTTCGGGTTTGCTTCGGCATGCCCGCGCAAATAAGAACCTTCGAATCCCGTGTCAGCCCTTGAGGCTGCCGACGGTGATGCCCTCAATGAACGCCCGCTGGAACAGCAGGAACATCACGATCACGGGCAGCACGATCAGCGCCGAGGCGGCCATCAGCAGGTTGTACTTCACGTCGTAGGCATCCTGCTGCTGGAAGAATGTCAGCCCGATCGAGAGCGTGTATTTCGTCGAATCCTGCAGGTAGATCAACGGTCCGAGGAAGTCGTTCCACGCCTGCACGCCGGCGAAGATCGCGATCGCGCCGAGTGCCGGCAGCGTCTGCGGCAGGATGATCTGCCAGAAGATCTGGAACTCGTTCGCGCCGTCGATGCGGGCGGCGTCCGAGAGATCCTTGGGAATCTGCAACAGGAACTGGCGCATCAGGAAGATCCAGAACGCCTGCCCGAACCACATCGGCAACACCAGCGGCCAGAAGGTGTTGATGCCCCCGATCGGCGTCCAGTCACCGATCGGCGACCAATTGCCGATCCTCGCCCAGATATCGAACAGTGCCACGATCAGCACCGGGAACGGCACGAACACCGTCGCCAGCACGATCATGAAGATCTTGTCACGGCCTGGCCACTCGATCCGGCTGAAGCCGTAGGCGATGATCGGGTTCGAGATCACCGATCCGACGATCGTGAGCACGGTGATGACCGTGGTGTTCCAGGCGAACCGCCAAAACGGGAACGCCTCGGTCGCCAGCTTGAAGTTCTCCCAAATGGGAGTGTGGGGATAGAGCGACGGTGGATACCACGCGAGCTCATCGTTGCTTTTCAGTCCGAGTGTGGCCATCCAGTAGAAGGGCAGGATGAAGACGGCGCACATCACGATGAGGATGATGCGCGGGATGACCCTCTGCTGGAGAATGCGCGACACCTTCGCCTTCGCGTGCTGGCGGGGCCGGACGAGATGCTGGGTGTCGACGGGTGTGGTGCTGACTGCCATCGATGCGAACCTTTCGACTCAGCTGACGTCGTAGTGCACCCACTTGTTCGAGGTGACGAAGACGAGACCGGCGATGATGAAGGTCACGAAAAAGAGCACCACCGCCATGGCCGAGGCATAGCCCATCTGGCCACCGTAGGTGAAGGCATTGTTGTACAGGTAATAGACATAGAACGTCGTTGCTTCGGCCGGACCACCACGCGTGATGATGTACGACTGCGTGAAGACCTGAAGCCCCAGGCTGATGCCGAGGATGAGGTCGTAGAGGATGATCGGCGTCATCAGCGGTATCGTCACGCTCCAGAAGCGGCGCCACGCGCCGGCCCCATCGAGCATGGCCGCCTCATAAAGATGCTGCGGGATGCCCTTGAGCCCGGCAAGGAAGATCAGCGCGATTTGCCCGGCGCCAAACTGGGCGATCATCACGATACCGATTTTGGCGTAGGCGGGGTCTCCGAACCAGTTGGGCGGGCTGATCCCAAACCTGCGCAGGAACTCGTTCACGATGCCCTGGTTCGGATCGAGCAGGGTCAGGAAGATGAACGAGATCGCGAACAGCGGCAGCACCGACGGCAGGAACAGGATTGCGCGATAGATCGGGATTTCCGGCAACCCCTGGTTCATGGCCAGCGCCAGCACCATGGCCACGACGACGCCGATCGGCACCGCGAGACCGGTGTAGTAGAACGTGTTCCACACGCTGGTCCAGAACAGGTCGTCGTTGAACATCCGGCGATAGTTGTCGAGCCCGATCGGAACCGGGTCGCCGAAGCCGCTGTAGCGAGTGAAGCTCAGGTCGAGTGTGTACCAGATCGGGTAGGCGAGAAACGCGAGAAACCCGATGATCCACGGTGAGATGAACGCCAACCCCAGCAGAAGGTTCTTGCGTTCCCTGCGGGTCATGCCGAACCGGCGGCCCTTGATGGACGTGGATTGAGAGGGATGCGCTGCTATTGGGGAT
>CBFGRG010000161.1:0-7058 GCA_965651105.1 uncultured bacterium
TGGATCGGCGCGACCAGTTCGCCGGCACCGTCAAGGTGCTGTTCCAGCCCTCCGAAGAGGCGGGCGAGGGTGGCGCGAAGGGGATGATCGAGCAGGGCGTGCTGGACGATCCCCACGTCGATGCCTGCCTCGGCCTGCACGTCTCATCCGGTTTGCCGACGGGGCGGATCGAGGTGATGAACGGCCCCAAGTCGGCCGCCGCGGACGAGTTCGAGATCACGATTCAGGGGCAGGGTGGCCACGGCGCCTATCCGCACAAGAGCGTTGACCCGGTCGCGGTTGGCGCGCAGATCGTTGTCGCCATGCAGACGCTCGTCTCCCGCGAGACCGACCCGATCGACCGAGCGGTGGTGAGTGTCTGCGCGTTTCACTCCGGTGAGGCATTCAACGTCATCCCCGACACCGCCACGCTGGGTGGCACGGTCCGCACCTTCGACGCCGAGACCCGAGACCGGATGGAAGCGCGAATTCGTGCGCTGGCGGAGGGCATTGCCGAGTCGATGCGCGCCTCGGTGAGCATCCGCTACCGGCGCGGTTATCCGTCGGTGGTCAACGATCCGGAGATGTCGGACATCGTTCGCGCGGCGGCGCGGGAGGCTGTCGGCGAGGACAACCTTGGCGAGGCGAAGCCAGGCATGGGCGCGGAGGATTTCAGCTATTTCGCGCTGGAGCGGCCCAGCTGCTTCTTCAATGTAGGCACCGGCAGCCCGGACAAGGACAGCGAGTGGCCACATCACCACCCGCGCTTCGATCTCGATGAGGACGGCATGGCAGCCGGTATCGCGACGATGGCGACGGCCGTCGTGAAGTATTTGAATGAAGCATCGTAGGGGAGGACTTGACCGCGCTCGCCAGCGGGACGGAAGATCCGGAGCGCGCGGTTTATGGCTTCCCGGGTGAGGGGTCGACACGGAGTCGGCCCGTACGGGCAATGCCTGTCATCGTTTCAGGGGGACACACATGGTTGTCGCAACGAGTTTCCGCAATGACGTCGACGAGATTCTCCCGGGGGTGGTGGCCGATCGCCGCCACCTCCATGAGAACCCGGAGCTTGGCTTCCAGGAGCACAAGACCGCCGCGTTCGTGACCGAGCGGCTGCAATCGCTTGGTGTCGAGGATATCCGCACCGGCATCAACTCCACCGGCGTCACCGGCCTGATCAGGGGCACCGGTGACGGTCCCGGCAAGGACAAGGTGGTGCTCGTGCGGGCCGATATGGACGCGCTGCCGATTCTGGAGGAGAACCAGGTCGACTACAAGTCGACCAACGATGGCGTCATGCATGCCTGCGGCCACGACGCACACACCGCGATGCTGCTCGGGCTGGCGCGGGTGCTGACTGACAACAAGGACGCCTTCGCGGGTACCGTGAAGTTGCTCTTCCAGCCGGCCGAGGAGCTGCCACCGGGCGGCGCCAAGGGCATGATCGAGCAGGGTGTGCTGGAGGACCCGCATGTCGATGCCGTGCTCGGGCTTCACGTCGGGTCGGATCTCAAGACTGGCACCATCGTTGTCGGGTCCGGGCCGATCATGGCCGCGGCCGATGGCTTCAAGCTGACCGTGCAGGGCAAGGGCGGCCACGGCGCCAGCCCGCACCGATCGGTCGACCCGGTCCTCGTCGGGTCCTACATTGTCACGGCGCTGCAGACGCTGGTGTCGCGCGAGGTCGACCCGATCGACAACGCCGTCGTCAGCACGTGTGTCTTCCAGGCGGGCGAGGCGTTCAACGTCATTCCCGACACCGCGAAGCTTGCCGGAACGGTGCGCACGTTCCAGCCGGAGACGCGTGACCTGATGGAGAAGCGCATCACCGAAGTCGCGCAGGGCGTCGCTGAGTCGATGAATGCATCGGTCGAGGTCGAGTACACGCGGGGCTACCCGGCTACGGCGAACGATCCGGAGATGGCCGAGCTGGTGATGGCGGCGGCGAAGAGTGTCGTCGGGGAAGAGAATGTCCAGGTCGCGACGCCGAAGATGGGCGCCGAGGACTTCAGCTACTTCCTCATCGAGCGGCCGGGGTGTTTCTTCTTCGTCGGGACGGGCAATCCCGACAAGGACTCCCAGTGGGCGCATCATCACCCGCGATTCGACATCGATGAGGATGGCATGGCACAGGGGATGGCGGTCATGGCCGCCTCGGTCGTGTCGTACCTGAACGGCGGCTCGGATTGACGATGGTACGGGCGAGTTGCCCATTTCACACATGAGAGGACCGGCAGACATGGCTATTGCCGCTGACCTGAAGCGCGACGTCGACGAAATCCTGCCGGGCGTGATCGCCGACCGGCGGCATCTCCACGAGCACCCCGAGCTGGGGATGCACGAGTACGAGACCGCGAAGTTCGTCACCGAGCGGCTGCAGGCGCTCGGCGTCGAAGATATCCGCACCGGTATCAGCGAGACCGGCGTCACCGGCCTGATTCGCGGCACCGCGGACGGACCCGGCCGTGTCGTCCTCGTTCGCGCCGATATGGATGCCCTCCCGATCCAGGAGGAGAACGACGTCGAGTACAAATCGCAGACCGACGGCGTCATGCACGCCTGCGGTCACGATGCCCACACCTCCATCCTGCTCGGCGTCGCCCGCGTGCTGATGGACCGGCGCGACCAGTTCTCGGGAACGGTGAAGCTCTGCTTCCAGCCCTGCGAGGAGACCGGCCCGGGTGGCGCGGAATGGATGATCCAGCAGGGTGTGCTGGAAGACCCGGCGGTCGACGCCTGCTTCGGCCTGCACGTCTGGCAGAACGAGCCGGTCGGGTACGTCCTCGTCGGCGACGGACCGGTGATGGCGGCGTCGGACCGGTTCACGATCGACATCCAGGGCAAGGGCGGGCACGGCGCGATGCCGAACACCACTGTCGACCCGATCGTCGTCGGCATGGCCATCGTCAACGCGCTCCAGACCATCGTTTCACGCGAGGTCGACCCGACCGAGAGCGCGGTCGTGACCGTGGGCGAGTTCCACGCCGGCAACGCGCCGAACGTGATCCCGGACACCGCGACGATCACCGGCACCGTGCGCAGCTTCACGCCGGAGGTGCAGGATCACATCGAGAAGCGGCTGGTCGAGCTTGCCGAGGGGATCGGGACGGCCATGCGGGCCGACGTGAAGGCCGAGTACCGGCGAGGCGTGCCGGCCACGGTCAACGACCCGGCGATGGCGGCGATCGCGCGGCAGGCGGCGATCGAGGTTGTCGGCGAGGAGCATGTCCGGCCGCAAGTCCCGACGATGGGCGGCGAGGACTTCTCGTTCTTCCTGCAGGAGAAGCCCGGCTGCTACTTCTTCGTCGGCACGAACAACGACGAGCGCGGGTTGGTGTGGGGCCATCACCACCCGAGGTTCGACATCGACGAGGAGGCACTCGGCATCGGCGTCGAGACGATGGTCCGCACGTTGACAGGCTACCTCAGCAGCGAGTCGTAAGGGAGGAGCTTGCCTCCTCCCGCCCGCGAGGCGACATCATTCATACGGCAAGGGACATCACCATGGTCGCAACGGATATCCGCAACGACGTCGACGAAATCATGCCGGGCGTGATCGCCGACCGGCGGCACCTCCACCAGCATCCGGAGCTCGCCTTCGAGGAGCATGAGACGGCGAAGCTCGTCGCCGAGCGGCTCGCATCGCTGGGCGTCGAGGACATCCGCACCGGCGTCGGGCGGACCGGCGTCACCGGCCTGATCAAGGGGACTGGCACTGGTCCGGGCGGCGACCGGGTGGTGCTCTTCCGGGCTGACATGGATGCCCTGCCGATTGACGAGGAAAATGAAGTCGACTACAAGTCGACAGCCCCTGGAAAGATGCACGCCTGCGGGCACGACGCGCACACCGCGATGCTGCTGGGAAGCGCGCGGGTGTTGATGGACATGCGCGATCGTTTTGCGGGCACCGTCAAGCTGCTCTTTCAGCCAGCCGAGGAGGTCCCTCCTGGCGGCGCGATCGAGATGATCGAAGACGGCGCCCTGGAGGAGCCGAAGGTCGACGCCGTGTTCGGGCTGCATGCCGCCGCCGAGCTGCCCGCCGGCAAGATCGGCGTCCGTGACGGCGTCGCCTCGGCCGGCAGCGACCGCTTCCGCCTCACAATCCAGGGCAAGGGCGGGCACGCCGCGCGGCCGAACGATTCGATCGACCCGGTCGTCGTTGGCGCGCACATCGTCACCGCCCTGCAGACGCTGGTCTCGCGGGAGGTCGATCCAATCGGCAGCGCCGTGGTGACGGTCGGCTCGATCGTTTCCGGCGAAGCGTTCAACGTCATCCCGGACACCGCGGTGCTCAAGGGCACGGTGCGGACGCTGGATCCCGAGGTTCGCGCGCTCATCGCCGAGCGATTGCCGGCGCTGGCGAAGGGTGTCGGCGCGGCAATGCGCGCCGAGGTCGATGTCTGGTACTTCATGGGCTATCCGAGCATGGTCAACGATCCCGCGATGACCAGCATCGTGCGGGAGGCCGCAACGGCGGTCGTCGGGGCGGAGAACGTCGTCGAGTCGCCGGTCGGCATGGGCGGCGAGGATTTCGCCCGGTACCTCGAGCTGCGACCGGGAAGCTTCTTCCGGGTCGGGACGCGCAACGAGGAGCGCAACATCGTCTTTGGACACCATCATCCCCGCTTCGACGTCGAGGAAGAGGGGATGGCCGCCGGCATCGCCACCACCGTTGAGACGCTGGTGCGATACCTGAACCAGCCGTAGGGGGCGTCCTGAACTGCTCATCGACGCGAAAGTCTCAAGCGTCATGCGCGGTCAATAGCCTGGGCAGCGCGACGTGACGTCGCGTCGCGTGGCAATGTAGAGACCATCGACCGCGCCAGCGCTCTCTCCCGGCGGTGCAGTACCCTGACAGCGCTTCGGACGTTTCCGGGGCGCTTCGCATACGTCCCACGTGGAAAGGGGCCCCTCGCCCATGATTCGCGCAGGCATCATTGGATGCGGCCACGTCGCCCAGTTCGCCTACGTGCCCGGCATCAAGCTGCTCGGCGACCAGATCACGGTTGTGGCGGCCTTCGACACGGTCGCCGAGCGGGCCGAGACGGTCGCTGGCGAGTTCCCCGGCGCTGCCGCCTATACCTCCATGGATGACTTCCTCGCCCACGGTGGCAGTGGCGAGATGGACCTTGTCTTCAACCTCACGCCGGCGCCACTTCACCTCGCGATTACCAGCCAGGTATTCGAGGCCGGGTATGACGTCTACACGGAGAAGCCGATCGCCGCGACGGTGGACGAGGCGCGCGAGCTGACCACGATTGCCGAGAAGCTGGGCAGGCGCCTGATCGTTTGCCCCGCCACGATCGTCACGGCGCGGTTTCGCTGGTTGCGTCGGCTGGTGGACGAGCGCCAGCTCGGCCGGGCGATCATGGTCAAGGCGCAGATCGCGGGCATGGGTCCGGCAGCATGGAACGAGTACATTGGCGATCCGCGGGTTTTCTACCAAACCGGCGTCGGCCCGATGATCGACACGGGCGTCTACATGCTTCACGGCATGACCGGGCTGCTCGGTCCCGCGAAACGGGTGCAGGCGGTCGGCGGCATCGCCATTCCGCGTCGCGAGATCACGATTCCGAGGTTTCACGGGGAAGTGATCGACGTCACCACCCCCGATCTCCTCTCGATCAACCTCGACTTCGGCAACGAGACCTTCGGGCACCTGTTCTCCAGTTTCGCGACACCAGCGACGAAGGCGCCGTGGTTCGAGCTCTACGCCGAACGCGGCACCGTGAGCGTTGGCGCGGCCCAGTGGTACAACGGCAATGGCGGAAACGATGTCTTTCGGCTGGATGGCGACGACGCGGGCTGGTCGAACGACGTTCCGACACCTGATCCGCTGCCGACCGAGGACATCCTGGCGTCGGGCATCCTCCATGCGATTCGGAACATCGCCGGTGAGGAGCCCTTGATGCTCTCGCCCGAGCACGCGACGCACGTGCTGGAGATCATGCAGGCCGCGCTTGTCTCGGCGGAGACGGGTGAGGCGGTCGAGATTGCATCGACCTTCGATCGCCCGTCGGCCACGTAGCGCCCCATGATGATGACGGGCAATTGGGCGATGATGGACATAGCCCGATGGGGCCCACCCAGCCCGTAGTGCCGGCCCCGTGCCGACCAGTGGAGGAGTCACCATGAACATCGATCAGGTCGCCGTCCAGATGTACACGCTGCGGCAGCATGCCGCCGAGGATCTCGACGGCACCCTCTGGCGATTGGCCGATATCGGCTACAAGCTCGTTGAGTTCGCCGGACTGTACGACAACTCGGCCGAGGATGTCGCCGCCATGCTGGAGCGGCACGGAATGCAGTCGCCCGCCGCGCACATTCCCTGGCAGCGCTTCGACGAGGACTTCGACGGCGTCGTCGCCGAGGCGAAGGCGATCGGGTACGAGTGGGTGATCGTGCCGATCACGCCGAAGCGGGAGATCGACGAAGCGCTCGCGGCCGAGTACATCGACAAGCTGAATGCGTTCGGGCGCAAGGCGGCCGATGCCGGGCTGAAGTTTGCCTACCACAACCACGCCTTCGAGTTCGACAACGTCTACAGCGACAACACGACCTTTTACGATCGCCTGATCGCCGGTACCGACCCTGACGCCGTCAAGCTCGAGCTCGACGCGTTCTGGGTCAATCGCGGCGGGGTTGATCCGGCACGGCTGCTGCGCGACCACAGCGACCGTGTCCGCCTCGTACACATCAAGGATGCCCAGCGCGGCGATGCTGCCATCGACGTGCCGTTCGGCGAGGGCGGGCTCGATTGGAAGGCCATCCTCGATGCATCGCGGCAGGCGGGTGTCGAGTATTACATCGTCGAGCAGGACAACCCCGGTGTCGCCTTCGATGACGTCACCATCGCACTGCGCAATGCCGAGAAATGGGCGAACCGGTGAGTGGCGACAGTCGAATCGGCGATCGGTTCCCGGAAGGCTTCCTCTGGGGAGCGGCGACGGCGAGCTACCAGATCGAGGGGGCGGTCCGCGAGGACGGTCGTCAACCGTCGATCTGGGACACGTTCAGCCACACGCCGGGCAGGGTCGTCGGGGGTGACACCGGTGATATCGCCGTCGATCACTACC
>CBFGRG010000162.1:0-7043 GCA_965651105.1 uncultured bacterium
AAGGCGAATGGCGAGCGCGACGGCTCGGTGATCGTCACGATCGCGACCGATGCGCCGCTGTCGGATCGCCAGCTCGGGCGACTCTGCCGGCGCGGGATGCTCGGACTGGCGCGCACGGGCGCGGTGGCGCGCCACCTGTCGGGCGACCTGCTGATCGCGTTCTCCAACGCTCCGGAGAATCGGGTGGAACGTGGCGATCGGTCCCTGCTGCGCACGACGGTCCTGCTCAACGATGAACGTATCGACCCGATGTTCGTGGCAACGGTCGAGGCGACGGAGGAAGCGGTGCTGAACGCGCTGGTGGCGGCGGAAACGATGTCCGGTCGCGACGGCCGGGTCGTGGAGGCAATTTCGCACGAACGACTGGTGGATGTGATGCGACGGCACGGGCGGCTGCGGCACGATTCCTGATGTCGACCGTCAGCACGCGATGTCGGCTACCCGATCGACCAGTGCGCTGGAAACGGCCGCCCGAGCGAGCAACTACACCACAGAGGACAACGATGTCGAAGCCATCATGGACCAGCAGCGAGCTGACGCCGGGACAGCTCGCCGAGCGAAGCGGGGTCGCAGTATCGGCGCTTCACTTCTACGAGCGGCAGGGCCTGATCCACAGCCGGCGCACCGAAGGGAACCAGCGGCGATACCGCCGGGAAACGCTGCGTCGCGTGGCGTTCATCCGGGTGTCGCAGCGGGTCGGCATCCCGCTGGCGGAGATCCGGAAGGCGCTCGACACGCTGCCCGAGGGTCGGACGCCCCGTCGCGACGATTGGGAGCGCATCTCGGTGCTGTGGCGAGAGGATCTCGACCGGCGTATCGAGCAGCTCACCCGGCTGCGCGACCAGCTGACGACCTGCATCGGTTGCGGCTGCCTGTCGCTCGACACCTGCGCGCTCTCCAACCCGCACGACGAGCTGGGCGCGCTGGGCCCGGGACCGCGGCGGCTGCTGGTCGACGCTGACGACGCCTCCTCGTGAGCGAGCGGGGATCCGCTTCGCCCACAATCAATCGGCGGCGGTGCGAGCGTCGGAGTTCTCTTCGAACTGGGTACGGTAAAGCTCCGCGTAGCGGCCACCGGCCGCGAGCAGGTCGCGATGCGTGCCGCGCTCGACGATACGACCCGCCTCTACGACAAGGATGAGATCGGCGGCGCGGACGGTCGAGAGCCGGTGGGCAATGACCACCGCGGTTCGACCGGCCAGTGCCTCGCCAAGCGCGGCCTGCACGGCCGCCTCGGAGGTCGAATCGAGGTGGGCGGTTGCCTCGTCGAGGATGACCAGACGCGGATGGGCCAGCAGCAGACGGGCGATGGTCAGGCGCTGGCGCTCGCCACCGGAGAACCGGTAACCCCGCTCACCGACGACCGTATCGAGGCCATCCGGCAGCGCGCGGACCAATGGCTCGAGCCGGGCACGACGAAGCGCATCCCAAAGCTCCTCATCCGTCGCCTCGGGATTCGCCAGCTGCAGATTGGCGCGAAGGCTCTCGTGGAAGAGGTGGCCATCCTGCGTGACCATGCCGACCGCCTGCCGAATCGACGATGCCTTGAGATCACGCACATCAACGCCAGACAGCCGAATGGCGCCACTGTCGACATCGTAGAGGCGCGGGATCAGCTGGGCGATGGTCGACTTG
The DNA here is from genome assembly GCA_965651105.1 of uncultured bacterium. Taxonomy (GTDB): domain Bacteria; phylum Chloroflexota; class Chloroflexia; order Thermomicrobiales; family UBA6265; genus JACCVC01. The sequence goes on from CBFGRG010000162.1 coordinate 1,636, forward strand.
CCGGCGCCGGACGACCCGACGAGGGCAACCATCTGGCCAGGCTCCACCTTGAACGAGATATCGTGCAGCACCTCGACGCCACCGCGCACATCGAGCGTGGTGACATCCTCGAGCGACGCCAGCGAGACCTTGTCGGCCGCCGGGTAGCTGAACGAGACGCGGTCGAGCTCGACGGAGACCGGTCCCTCGGGCAGGTCGCGAGCGTCAGGCTTGTCGGCGATGATCGCGGGCAGGTCGAGCACCTCGAAAACACGCTCGAAGCTGACCAGCGCGCTCATCACATCGACGCGGGCATTGGCGAGTGCGGTGAGCGGTCCGTAGAGCCGGGTCAGCAGCAGCGCCAGTGCGACAACCGCGCCGGCATCGAGCGAGCCACGAATGGCGTAGAAGCCACCGAGGCCGTAGACCAGCGCCAGCGCCAGCGACGAGACGAGCGTGAGCGCGCTGATGAAGATCCACTGGTACATGGCGATGCGCACGCCGATATCGCGTACGCGGCCAGCGCGGCGCGTGAACTCGGCCGACTCCTCCTCCGGGCGGCCATAGAGCTTGACGAGCGTGGCGCCGGGCGCGGAGAAGCGCTCGGTCATCTGGGTGCTCATCGACGCGTTGAGATTGGCCGATTCGCGCTGGAGCTCGGCGATGCGCGCGCCCATGCGGCGTGCCGGCAGCACGAAGATCGGCAGCAGGACGAGAGCGAGGGCGGTGATCTGCCAGGAAAGGCTGAACATCGCGGCGAGCGTCAGCGCGAGCATGACCGAGTTGCTGACGACACCGGAGAGCGTGTTGGTGAAGGCCCGCTGTGCGCCGATGACATCGTTGTTCAGTCGGCTGACGAGTGCACCGGTGCGGGTGCGCGTGAAGAAAGCGATCGGCATCCGCTGAACGTGGTCGTAGACGGCAGTGCGGAGATCGAGGATCAATCCCTCACCGATCTGCGACGACAGCCAGCGGCTGCCAATGCCGATGCCGGCTTCGGCGATGGCGATGCCACCGATGAGCACAGCGAGCCAGATGACCGTCTGCTCGCTGCTGCCATCGACGATGGCATTGACGACGCGGCCGGCCAGCAGGGGCGTTGCAACCGCCATCACCGCGGTGATGACACTGAGGATGAGGAAGAGCGCGATCCGGCGCTTGTGCGGTGCGGCGAAGGCGGCGACACGCTTCAGCGTCACGCGTGTGACGGGTCGCTGCTCCTCGCTCGCGCGCATTGCGCTGCGCATGGACGACCATGCGGTGTGCTGCATGCAGTGGGCTCCTTGACGATTGATCGGTGAGCGAGCGGCTCACCTGCCTATGGTAATGAGTTCGGATGATGCGCTTCGTGCCAACGCACCGTCAGGCGATCCGGCGAACCGTGAGCCTCGGCAGTGGATCGCCTCGTCATCAATCGATGTCCTCGTAGAGCGACTCACCGGCCGCAAGACGGCGGGCGGTTCGGGCCGTCTGGTACATGGCGCGGCTGGTGGGCGCATGGGCCGCGAGGTAGCGAGCGACGGCGACGAGCACTCGCCTGGCACGCTCCGGCTCGACCGGAGCAAGCTCCCGATGAAGCGCGACGCCGGCCTCGAGCATTTGATAGGAGTGGAACTCGCCGTCCTCGCGCAGCAACAGGTGACCAAGCCTGGCGATGAGCGCGGCGGGGTCGTGCCCCTGATCGAGGTAGCGCCAGGCGAGCTGCCCAGCCGGCTCGACCTGCTGCTCGCGATCCAGCGCGTCTTCGAGCTCTCGCAGCACGTCCTCCCCATCGGTTGGGAGCTCGGCCAGCGCCGACTGTCGCTGTTCCGGAAGTCGTGCCGCCGGCATGTTGAGGAACCGCGTCAGGTATAGCGCCATCGCGCCATGGTAGACGCCGCGCAACAGCTCGGGCGACGGAGCACGACGCATGAGCTGATGCACCGCGTTGGCAGCGGTGAACGCATGCAGCACCGTGATCCAGTCGCCAAACTCGTTGCTGGTGTGGAATCGGGCAACCCGCATGGCGGCCGCATACGACACGGCGCGGCTCACCGACGTCATCGGCGCGCCGGCTTCGAGCGCACCAGTGAGCGCGTCGACGATCGCAACGGGATCGTCGCCGAGGAGCAGGTCGATCAGGTCGTCGGCGGCTCGCCACTCCCGATCGGTGTCCGCGGCCGCAGCGATATCGTCGATCCGGTTGAAAACCGGCTCGAGCAGCGCGACCAGGTCGACCGGATTTCGCCAGGAGTTAAGCTCCTCCGATCGCGTGCTACCGGCGATCACCGGAGTGAGACTGGGCAGGATCGCGCCGGCCTTGTCCCAGCCGATGAGATCGAGCAACTCACATGCCTTATTAATGAAGTCGATGGTGTGCCCGCCGTCGAGGAAGGCGTGGTCGGTGGCGGCGGTGGCGAGCATCGTGGCCAGGTCGACCGACGATGCTCCCTGCTGCACGGCCGAGAGGAGCGCCCGCTCAGCGCCGTCACCGTCCCGAACCTCAATGAACTGACGGAACCAGGCAGTGAGGCGCTGCTGGGGAACCTCGTCCCCCGGGAGTGGATCGAGGAAGTGGCGCGGCGGCTGGCCGGCGCAATCGCGAGCGACATTGACCACCCCGTGGTAGAGGGCGAGCATGCGGTCACCCGGGTCAAGCGCCGGAGCCACGTTTCCCATCGCGGTCAGGATCGTCAGACCGGAGCGCCACCCGGCATCGCGATAGCGCGCGCCGAACGTGCCGCCAATCTCGAGGATATCGGCGGGCGGCACCCCGGCGTCGAGCAGCGCGAGCACGCTCTTGGCCACGACGAGGCCGATCGACTGCTCGAGACCGTCACGGAGGCGGTCACGCGCATGCGCGATGCGATCGGCACGACGCGGTCGCGGATCGACGTAGACGATGTCGTCACGAACCACCACGTCGTAGGCCTGGACGTCGTCGGCGAACTGGTCGAACGTGCCGCCACTGGCGAGATCGAAGCGGGCGTGATGCCAGTGACAGGTGAGAATACCGTCGCAAACGGTGCCCTTGTGGAGCGGGAACCCCATGTGCGGGCAACGGTTGTCGACGGCGTAAATCTCGTCGGAGCCAGCGGGGGCGAAGACGGCGATACCGTGTCGTCCCCCGGAGACGACGGTCACCTCCCGCAGCTCATCCAGCGGACCAACCTCGACAAGCTCGCCGGGAATCTCGGTCGTATCGTGCGTCACGGTGCTGGCCATGGTCATCTCCTCTGCAACCCGTCGCGCGGCGCGACCGGCGTGCCTGCCATCCGAATACCAGCACGATACAACCTCAAGTGCGAATGAGGTCAAGCGTGGGTCACGCCTGGCGCTCGAACCACTGGACCGCCCATTTGTTGCCGTCGGGATCGGCGAAGTAGATGAACCGCCCCCAGTCGAGATCGACGATCTCGCTCGTTTCGATGCCTCGCTCGGCGTAGAAGGCGTGCGCGGCCTCGATGTCGTTGGTGACCATCTGCATGCCTTCGACCGATCCCGGCGCGGCATTGGTAATTCCCTTGCCGATCGCGATCGAGCATCCGGACCCCGGCGGGGTGAGCTGCACGAAGCGAAGCTCGTCGCTGACGGTGTGATCGTGGTCGGCGTTGAAGCCGGCTCGCACGTAAAACTCCTTGGCGCGGTCGATATCGGTGACCGGAATCATGACGAGTTCGATGCGAAATTCCATGGAGTGGTGCCTCTTCGTTGAACGCGGCCGAATTGCCGCTGAACTTGAAGAGTACTCAGGAATGTGGACGGTCTTGTTCCGGATTCGGCAAGGGATTTCATCCGGATACCGTGTCCGCAAGGCGGATCATCGCCCGGTGGCCGCGTCGCGACCACCGGATGACCACGTGCGAAGCGTCACCTGCCCTGCAACCTGCTCCGGTCCGCTCGGGCGGGACAGCAACGAAACTCACGAATTTGGCATCAATCGATCCAGATGGGGTTGCTCCAGGCACGGCGTCCATGGGCATCGGTGACCGTGACGGTGACGTAGGGCGTGTCCTTCATGTCCCTGATGTCGCCTTCGAACTCGACCAGCGAGACATCATGGTCGCGGCGGAAGCTCGCGCCGTGGCCGCTGACCAGGACGGACTCGACCGGCGAGGTCGAAACGCAGATCCTGCCATCGGACACCTCGATATCGTGAATCTCGGGACCGGTCGAGCTGTAGAACTCGCCGGCCTTGAGCGCGGCGACAATCGCCTCGGGCGTGAGCGACTCGGCCTTGACCTGCACCCACCCGCCGAACGCATCCTTGAACGTGCCTCGCTCGTGCTTGAAGTGGGCGTCGTCGGCTGCATATTGCGTCACGCGATGCCCCTTGTTCAGCAGCATCTCGGCCATGTGCAGTCCGTAGCCGCGCGCAACCGAAACCTCGCAACCGTGGTTGTAGATCTCGACGGCGTCGATGATGTCCACGATCGAGAGCGCATCGGTCTCGGAAACAACATTCCAGTGTGGGTGCGCAAGCCCGACGAACGCGCCGAGCTCGTGGGCGCGCTGGGCAACGTCCGGTCCCGTTTCGCCGTCCGACAGCTCGGCGAAATCGAGCGGCAGCCCAACGGCGAGGATGTGCCAGATCTCGCCGTTCTCCATTGCCGGACCGTGAAGCTCGGCGCCGGGAACGGTGATGAAACCGTCAGTATCCTGCGAGCTGGCATCGGTGACGGAGATGAACCCCGGCTCGCCCTTGCGGAAGCGCGCATTGGGCATGAAATGATCGGTCAGGGAGACGAAATCGTACCCGCGAGAGCGGTAATCATGGACGACCTGCTCAACAGTACGCGCCCCGTCGGAGCGCGTCGTGTGCGTGTGCAGGTTGCCGCGGTAAAACTGACCAGGCTTGGCAAAGGCGTCGATGCGCACGGAATCCCTCACTTCGATCGACCGAGTGACGGCGAGGATGCCGCCCCGGACCGATATAGCATGGTTGTCGTTTTGCGCAAGAGCCCCGAGGTCAGGCTCCGTTCGGATGCCGTGAGGGAGCAGGCAAGGCGGTCGGTAACGTGCACTCACCGCAGCCCGCGCGATCCTCCCGGTTGGTCACGGCCATGGCGCAGGCACAGCTACTCGAACATCCCCGGCAGGTCGAGGTTGTGCTCGCGGGCGCAGGCGATGGCGTCATCGTAGCCGGCGTCGGCGTGGCGCATGACGCCGGTGGCGGGGTCGTTCCAGAGGACGCGGCCGATGCGCGCCGCCGCCTCGTCGGTGCCGTCACAGACGATGACCATGCCGGCGTGCTGGGAGAATCCCATGCCGACACCGCCGCCGTGGTGGAGCGAGACCCACGTTGCGCCCGACGCCGTGTTCAGCAACGCGTTGAGCAGCGGCCAGTCGGAGACGGCATCGGAGCCGTCACGCATCGACTCGGTCTCCCGGTTCGGGCTCGCGACGGAGCCGGAATCGAGGTGGTCGCGGCCGATCACGACCGGCGCCTT